>JAFKJZ010000533.1 GCA_017305815.1 Hyphomicrobiales bacterium | reverse complement strand
TCAAATCCGCCTTGGCGGATTTGGGGAGGGGGCAGCTTCGGTAAGCCGAAGCGTTCCTCTCCCCGACATCTCAGGCACCCCTCCCCAAAAGTGCTGTGCACTTTTGACCCTCCCTCAAGGGGAGGGTTCAGGCGGAGCGCCCTTCCTTACTTTGCGACCGGGATCCAGTCCTTCTTGGCGGCGTCGCTGTCCTTGAAGGCCGGGAACTTGTCCTGCAGTTCCTCGATCGTCTTGATGTTGTTGTCGACGAGGTCCTTCTTGGTGACCAGCGTCGGCTGGATCAGGACCGAGTGGCCCGGGTCCTGGCCGGCGATCAGCTGCGCCAGCGCGCGCACCGACACTTCGCCGACGACGGCCGGGTTGGTGGCGGCGGTGGCGACCCACGGGCTGTTCGGCTCGAGCATGGCCTGGATGTCCGAGGTGGAGATGTCGACGCCGTAGATCTTGACCTTGTCGGCGACGCCGGCCTCGTCGATGGCGAGCTTCACGCCGCGGGCGAACTCGTCCCAGGGGGTGAAGACGACCGACAGGGTCGGATTGGCGGCGAGCACGGCCTTGGTCTGGTCGGCGACGGAGGCCGGGACGCTGTCGTTGACGACGCCCCAGGTCGCGACTTCCTTGATGCCCGGATACTTCTTGCCGAAGTCCTTCCAGACGGCATAGCGGCGGTCGAGCGGCGCGAAGCCGGAGACGTAGACGGCGCCGCCGTCGAAGGTCTCGCCCTGCTCCTTGACGGCCTGCTCCAGAACGAGGCGCGCCATGTCGGCGTCGGACTGCTCGATCTGCGGGATCTTGGCGTTGTCGAGGTTGACGTCATAGGCGACGACCGGGATGCCGGCGTCGAGGGCCGCCTGCGCGACGTCCTTCAGCGCTTCCGGCTGGCCGTTGTTGATGACGATACCCTTCACGCCGAGATTGATCGCCTGCTGGATCAGTTCGCGCTCGGCGTTGATGTCGTTGCGGGCCTGCGAGATGTTGGCCTCGATCCCCAGCGCGTCGGCCTGGCGCTTCACGCCGGCCTCGAAGGCCTGCAGCCAGTCGCCCGAGCCGAGGAAGGAGATGACGGCGATCTTGACGCCGCCCTTGTCGAACGGCGCCGGCGCGCCGGCGATGCCCTCGGCATAGGCGCCCGAAGAAAGCGCAGTCAGGCCTGCGGCCAGCGCGAGCGAAAGAAGCTTCTTGCCCATGATCTTACCCCCATAGTCTCGTGAAAACGTCCCGTGCCGCGCCCCCGGACTGCGCTTGCGGTCCCGTCGCGGCAATTCGCTGCCAAGCTAGCGTTCCGCCGACTGGCATAAAGAAAACTGATTTCAATTCAAGATCGATATTGGGTCGTTTGTTGCGCCTGGAGGCGTCGCAGGGCCGGGCGACGTCAGCCGGTGCCGCCGACGCGCCGGCCACCGATCCAGATCTCGGCCAGATTGCCCTTGGAGGCGGTGTAGACGATCTTCTGCAGCGCGTCCGCGTCGCTGTCGATGTCGTCCCAGACGCGCATCGTCCCGCCCGGCGCGTGCGGGTCGACGAGGATGGCGTCGAAGTGGCAGCCGGGCGCGAACCGGCCGACCGGCAGATCGAGCGCTTCGGCGCCGCCGGCGGTGGCGAGATGGAAGGCGACGTCGAAATCGATGCGCGAACCCGGCCGGCCGCGCTCGGCCTGCGGCAGTGTCGGGTCGACGCCGGTTTCCAGCATGCGCGAGGCAGCGATCGCCATCCGCTGCGCCTCGATCATCGAGGCGGTCGGGCCGCCCGAAATGTCGGTGCCGAGGCCGACGCGCACGCCCTTGGCGAGCGCCGCCCGGAGCGGGAAGACGGCATTGGCGAAATAGGCGTTGGAGAGCGGGCAATGCGCGACGCCGGCGCCCCGCGCATGGATCAGCTCCATGTCGCCGTCGGTCAGGAAGTTCGAATGCGCCAGCACGGTCCTGCGCGTCATCAGGCCGAAGCGGTCGAGCGTCTCGGCGTCGGTGCGGCCGAAGCGGTCGAGCACATAGCCATGTGCCCAGTCGCTTTCCGAGCAATGCGTCTGGACATGGCAGCCGCATTGGCGCGCCAGTTCGCCGAGCCCTTCCAGCAGGGGATCGGTGCAGGAGGGAACGAAGCGCGGCGTGATCACGGGATGGACCAGGCCGTGGTTTTCCGGATGCGCGGCGACATAGTCGATCAGCGCCTTCGTGCCCGTGATGCCTTCCTCGGCCGAGGCATCGCGATAGTAGTCCGGGCATTCGGCCGGATTATCCATCGCCACCTTGCCGACCAGGGCGCGCTGGCCCTGTTCCAGGCAGATGTCGACCAGAAGCTTCGAGGCCTCGACATGCTGCGTGGCGAAATAGAGCGCCGTCGTCGTGCCGTTGGCGATCAGGTCCTCGACCAGCGCTTCATAGTGGCGGCGGGCGAAGGCGAGGTCGGCATAGCGCGCCTCGAGCGGGAAGGTGTGCTGCTGCAGCCAGACTTCCAGCGGCACGTCGAGCGCCTTGCCGAGCTGCGGATATTGCGGCGCGTGGATATGCAGGTCGACGAAGCCGGGCAGGATGTAGCTCTCGGCCGGCGCCTCGACGAGCGCGCCGGAGTCCGCTGCCCGCGCGCGCTTCGCGGCATGGCCGGGATCGCCGGCCGGAGTCACCGCCACGATGGTGCCGCGACCGTCGATCTCGACCAGCGCGTCTCTCAGGATCTCGATCGAGCCGAGTTCGGGAGCATGGCAGAACGTGCCGGCGATGGTCTTGCTGCGCAGGTCGGTCAAGGCGGGTTCCAGTCTGGCGGTCTCAGCCCAGGCTGCGCTTGCGCAGCGCATGGGCGCGGGTGCGGAATTCGCGGCGGATTTCAGCCTCGTCTATACCCGCGACGAAGCGGTTTTCCATCAGCATTCGCCCGTTGACAATGGTGTGGGTGACGTCGTCGGCCCGGCTCGAATAGACGAGGGCGGCGGCCGCGTCATAGACGGGCAGGCTGTGCGCCTTGTCGAGATCGACGACGATGACGTCGGCCGCCATGCCGGGCGTGAGCCGGCCGGTCTCCGGCCGGTTCATCGCCTTCGCGCCCTCTGCGGTCGCCAGCTCCAGGATTTCCGCCGTCTTCAGGAACTCGACGTCGTTGGTCTTGTCCTTGTGGATCAGGCCGGCGAACTTCATCTCCTGGAACATGTCGAGCGTGTTGTGGCTGGCGGGGCCGTCGGTGGCGAGGCCGACGGTGATGCCGTGCTCCAGCACGCATTTGAGCGGCATGGTGCCGGAATTGAGCTTGGCGTTGCAGCAGGGGCAGTGGCCGATCTTGACGTCATGCGCCGCCAGGATCTTCATGTCTTCCGCGTCGAGCTGGGTGCAGTGGGCGGCGGTGATGTCGCCCTTCAGGAAGCCGAGCGACTCCAGCCAGCGCACCGGCGAGGTGCCGTAATTCTCGGCCATGTAGGCCATTTCCTGCGTGCCTTCGGCGAGGTGGGTGTGGATCGGCACGCTGTAGGCGTCGGCCACCTCGCGCGTCAGCCGGTACATCTCCTCGCCGCAGGAATAGGGCGCATGCGGCGACAGGCCGATCTGCAGCAGGCCGTCGCGTGTCTTGTGATGCTTGGAAACGAGGTCGCCGAAATTGTTCAGCGTCTTCCACGACCAGTCGGTGATCGGCGCGTAGAGGCCGCGATCGGCGAAGCCATAGCCGAGCGTCGCCCGCAGCGGAATCCGCTTCAACGCCTCGATCTCCGGCTCGACGGCATAGGCGTCGAAGTGCTCGTTGAAGGTGGTGATGCCCGACTTCACCATTTCGACGAGGCCCATCAGGCTCGCCCAGTAGAGCGTCTCGGGATCGAAGTTGCGCTTCAGCTGCCACATGGTCGAGAGCCATTCGAACAGCTTCACGTCCTCCAGCAGGCCGCGCAGCAGCATGTTGGAGGCGATGTGGGTGTGGCTATCGCAGAAGCCGGGCATGACGGCCGAGAGCGAGGCGTCGATTACCTTGCGCGCGCCGCGGATATCGACCGCGTCGGCGGGGCCAACGGCAGTGATTGTGCTCCCCGTCAGGGTGACGACGCCGTTCTCGATCGGCTTGGCGCCGCCCATCGGAAGCACGGTGCCGTTGATGATGGCGATATCGATGGTCATGGCAATGCGGCCCCGAAATGCTGGCTTCGAAAAATGGCTTTGGCGAAGGAACGGCGGGAAGGTTCAGGCGGCGCGTTCGGCGGTGCCGAAGGTGACGCCCTTCTCCTTCAGCCAGCGCCGGTAGGCGACAGAGGAGATGTCGGCGCGGGTCGGAATTTCCGCGCGCGGCTCCAGCGGCAGCAGGCGCGGGCGCTGGTTCTCCAGGATGATCCGGTCCTGCAGGAAGATCAGTTGCTGGAAATGCACCATGCTGGTCAGCGTGCTCTCGTCGTCGATGATGAACATCACCGGATGGGCGCGGCAGCGGTCATGGTCGAGCGGCTGCACGAACAGGCAGATCACGTCCCAGCGGTTCGCCGCCGCCGGGCAGGTCTTGTAGAGCAGCGTTTGGAACGGCGCCGCGACGCGGTACATGTACTGCGTCATGATCCCGCCTGAGGCGGAAAGCGCTGCCTGCGGCTGGAAGAACTCGCAATTGGTGGCCCAGACCTCGTCGACGTCGCGGCGGATCTCGGTCGTGTAGTGGCGCACTTCCGTGTGCGGCTCGGCACCGAGGATATCGGTGTGGACGAAGGGGAAATGCGCCATGTCGAGGAAGTTCTCGACGATGCGCAGGCCCGAGGCGCGCACGGCGACCGCGCCGCAGACGACGTGCCGCCGGTCGGGCTCGTCGGCTTCGGGGATATCGAACAACTCGCGCTCCGGCGTGCCGAGGGTCGTCCAGATGAAGCCGTAGCGATCGCGCGTCGGCAGCGCCTCGCCGAGAACGCCGCCTTCCAGCTTTTCCCGCACGACGACCGTTCCCGCCGTATCGCGGGAGACGATCAGGTCGCGGCCGAGCAGCCGGTTCGGCTTCGGCTCGGCCGGAATATCGGCCGCGATGTCGATCACATACCACTGGTCGAGGGATGCTTTTTCAGCCGGTCGTGCCATGGCCATTCTCCTCAGGGGCAGATGCGGCGGGCAGGCCGCCAAATGTTGCACACACTCGCTTTTCGAGCGAGCCGGGTCATCGTTCGTCGCGGAAGAACGGCACGCCGAGGCCGGCCGGCGCGGTGAAGCCGAGCCGCAGCCGACGCCATAGGAAAACCGGCAGGATCATTGCCAGCATGGTGCCGAGATAGGGCAGCATGGAAAGGAATGTGGGCGAGATCGGCCAGTTGCGCGCCTGCCCCACATAGCCGATCGCCGTGATCACGCCGAAGAGCAGCGCGCCGAACACCGCTCCGAACGGCCGGTAGCCGGCGAAGATCACCAGCGCCACCGCGATCCAGCCGCGCCCGGCGACGACGCCGTCCGACCAGGAGGGCACGAAGGCGAGCGTCAGATAGGCCCCGGCACCCGCTCCGAGAGCCGCGCCGATGGTGACGTACCAGAAGCGGATCAGCGTCACCGGGATACCGGCGCTGTCGGCGGCTGCCGGATTCTCGCCGACGGCGCGGACATTCATGCCGTGGCGGGTGCGGAACAGCACGAAGGAGATCGCCGCCGGGATGATCAGGTAGATCAGATAGACGAGGATGTTCTGCGAGAAGAGGGCGCGGCCGAGGATCGGCAGGTCGCTCAGATAGGGCACGACGATCTTCTCGAAGGTCGCCTTGGCCGGCATGCCGGAATAGCTCTTGCCGATGGTGACGGCGAGGCCGGAGCCGAGCATGGTCAGCGCCAGCCCGCACAACACCTGGTTGGCGCGGAAGACGACCGTCGCTAAGGCGAACAGCGCCCCGAAGCCGAGGCCGACGAGAAGCGCCATGGCGAAGCCGAAGAAAGGATTGGGGTAGAGCGTCACGGCGATGATGCCTGTGACGCCGCCGAGCGCCATCAGGCCCTCGACGCCGAGGTTGAAGACGCCGACGCGCTCGGCCAGCACTTCGCCGAGCGCCGCCAGCGCCAGCACGCCGCCCGCCAGGATCGCCGTCGTCAGGATGCCGGTAATGAGTTCCATGGGATTTCCTCAGCCCGCGGCCGTTGCCGGCGCTGCCTGGGGCAGGGCGCGGACGAGGCGGTAATGGGCGAACTGGTCGGCGACCGCGGTGAACATCATGATGAGGCCGGTCAGGGCGAGAACGGCGGCGGTGGTCAGGCCCTGCGTCTGCAGGATGATGCCGGCGTTCAGGATGATCGCCATCAGCGCCGCGCCGGCGATCACGCCGACCGGCGAGCCGCGTGCCAGCACCGCGACCATGACGCCGAGATAGCCATAGTTGTTGGAGATGCCACCCTGCAGGCGATGCACCGTGCCGGTCACTTCCAGCATGCCGGCAATACCTGCGATGGCGCCGGAGAGCAGCATGATGGTGATCATGCGGCGGCGGACCCGGCGCGACCACCGCGATGACGAAGCCCCAGTGCAGCGAGCCGAAGAAATCCGGCATCTGGTAGGGCACGCGGCCGGTCGAGGCGACGGTTCCCGTGGTGCGGTCGCGCCAGGGACCGGTGGCGACGTAATAGACCAGCAGCAAGGCGACGAAGTTCAGCAGAAGCGTCGTGATGATCTCATCGACCTTGCCATAGGCGCGCGCCAGCGTCGGCACGAGGATCCAGAGCGCGCCGCCGGCCGCTCCGGCCGCGAAGCAGAGCAGCAGCATGAAGGGCTCGGGGCCCTTCACGAACAGGCCGATCGCGGTCGCCGCGAAGGCGCCGATATAGAACTGGCCGTCGGCGCCGATGTTCCAGAGGCCGATCTTCATCATCACGGTGACGGCGAGACCGGTCAGGATCAGCGGCGTCAGAAGCAGGCCGAGATCTTCGAGGCCAAAGCGCGATCCCAGACTCTTCTTGATGATCTGGGTGCCGAGATGCAGCGGATCGAAGCCGCATGCGGCGAGCACGATGGCGCCGACGGCGAGCGCCGCGATGAAGCCGACCGCGCGAGCGGCAAGGATACGGCGGCCGGAAACGGCGGAGCTACGGACGAGGCGCAGGGACGGGAAGCCGCTCATGTCAGGCAGCCTCGACGGCTTGGGTGGCAGGCTGCTTCGTCTGCCCGCCCATCAGCAGGCCGACCGTTTCGAGATCCGCGTCCTGCGTCTCGAAAAGTCCCATCACCCGCCCCTTGAACATGACGGCGATGCGGTCGGTGACGTCGAACAATTCGGACAGCTCCTCGGAAATCAGCACGACGGCGACGCCGGAATTGCGCAGGTCGATCAGGTAGCGAAGCAGGGTCGAGATGGCGCCGACATCGAGGCCGCGGCTCGGATAGGCGGCGACGATGGCGAGTCTGGCGATGCGCATCTCGCGTCGGGCGACGAGGCGCTGCTGGTTGCCGCCGGAAAGGTTGCGGATCGGAGTGCGCAGCGAGGGCAGCGTCACCTCCGCGTCGGCGGCAATCTCCTTGGCGAGCCGGTCGGCGGCGCCGGGCCTGAACAGCGCGCCTTGGGCGATCGGGGGCTCGGCATAGGCGCGCAACACGGCGTTATCGGCGACCGAAAGGCTCGGAGCGACGCCGCTGCGCAGTCGGTCCTCCGGGATATGGCCGACGCCGATATCGAGGAAGAAGGCCGGCGACGGGTCGTCGACGGCAACGCCTTCGATCAGGATCCGGCCGCCGGTCGGCTTGCGCACGCCGGTCAGGATTTCGGAGAGCTCGCGCTGGCCGTTCCCGGCGACGCCGGCAATGCCGAGGATCTCGCCGGCGCGCACCTCAAGATCGGCGTCGATCAGGCCGGCACGGCCGCGATCATCGGCGGCCGAGACGTTTTCGAGCGCAATGACGATGCGGCCGGGCTCGTCGCGCGGCGTCATCATCTCGCGCAGGCCGCCCAGCACCATCTCGCGGCCGACCATCAGCTGCGCCAGCTTCGTCGTGGTGCAGTTCGCCGTCGGTTCGGTGACGACCTTGCGGCCGCCACGCAGCACCGTGACGCGGTCGGAAATCTCCAGCACCTCGTCGAGCTTGTGGCTGATGAAGATCACGGAATTGCCGGCGGCGCGGAAGGCCCGCAGCGCCTTGAAAAGGGTGCGCGCCTCGCTCGGCGTCAGCACGGCGGTCGGCTCGTCGAGGATCAGCACGCGCGCCTGCCGCGCCAGCACGCGCAGGATCTCGACGCGCTGCTGCTCGCCGGCGGAAAGCTCGTCGATGCGCGCGTCGGGTCGGACGGCAAGGCCGTAGCGTTCGGAGAGTTCCCGCGTCCGCGCTTCCAGCACCTGCGCCGAGGCGAAGCGGGGCGTATCCTTCCAGCCGAGGTGAACGTTCTCGGCGACGGTGAAGGCGCGCACCAGCTTGAAATGCTGATGCACCATGCCGATGCCGGCAGCGATCGCCTCGACCGGCGAGCCGAAGCTCTGAACCGCGCCATCGAGCAGGATGCGGCCGGAATCCGGCCGGTAGATGCCGGTCAGGATGTTCATCAGCGTCGACTTGCCGGCGCCGTTCTCGCCGAGCAGCGCATGGATTTCGCCGGGGCGGAGGTCGAAGTCGATATCGGCATTGGCGATGACGCCCGGAAACACCTTGCCGATGCCTTCCAGCGCGATGATCGGCCTGGCAGGAATGTCGCGTGCCGGAGCTTCAGGCATCGATGGGCGTCCTCGTCGTCAGCATGCAGGAGAGCGGCCCCTCCCGTCGCCGGGAAGGGGCCTTTGGATTGGGCGTCAGACCTTGAGGCCGGACACGCCTTCGATCGACCAGTCCCAGGTGTAGAGGGCTTCTGGAGTCATGGTCTCGCCGGCCTTGACGCGGACATTGCCGTCGATGTCCTTGATCTCGCCGACGAAGGGATTGAAGCCTTCGTTGAGGATGCGGTCGCGCACCGCGTCCGCCTTGGCGGCGACCTCGGCCGGGACCTTGGCGCCCCAGGCGTCGCGGTCGATGCCCTTGCCCATCGGCAGCAGCGTGCCCTCGCCGCCGGTCCATTCGCCGGCGAGGCGCTTGCGCACCTGGTCGACGTAATACTGGTTCCAGTCGAGGACGATCGAGGTGACATAGGCATCCGGGCCGTAGCGGCGGATGTCGGTGTTCCACATCGCCGCCCAGACGCCGCGCTCCTGCGCGACCTGCAGGTAGGCGGCCTCGTCCATGATGCCGAACAGGAAGTCGCAGCCATTGTCGATCAGCGCGGTGCCGGCCTGCTTGGCGCCCTGCGGGTCGAACCAGGAATTAATCACCACCGTCTGCAACGTCGCTTCCGGATTGACCGTGCGCGCGCCCATCAGGAAGGCGTTGGTGCCGCAGAACACGGCCGGGACCGGGAAGGAGGCGACATAGCCGAGCTTGCCGGTCTTCGACAGCAGGCCGGCGGCGACGCCCGCCACATAGGTCGGGAACCAGTGCTGGATGTAATAGTAGGAGAGGTTGTCGGCCTTGCGGTGGCCGTCGCACTCCATGAAGGCGACGTCCGTGGCGCGGTCGGAAACCTCGTAGATCAGGTCGCCATAGTTGGAGGTCGAGATGATCATGTTGGCGCCGTCGGACACCATCTGCCGATAGATGCGCGTGCAATCGGCTGAGAAGGGGATGTTCTCGACTTCGAGATACTTCGCCTTCGGGAAGGCGGCCTTGACCGCCTCGAGGCCCTGGTGGTGGCTCCAGGTCCAACCTTCATCCGAGATCGGGCCGACATGGCCGAAGCCGATCACGGCATCCTCTTCCTTGACAGAGGCGAGCGGTGTCGCGCCATAGGCCGGCCGGCCGAACTGCGGCAGCATCAGCGACGACGCAGCCGTCATGCCGGCGAGGCCCATGAAGCGGCGGCGGTTCATGTTCTTGAAGTCGATCATTCGTTCCCCTCGGTTCTCGGTGGTGTTCAGGAAGTGAATTCCGGGTGCGACGCGGCGGGCGCGGCGTCGAGTTCGGCCATCAGCCCGTCGATCTCCTTCGACCAGTCGCCGAGCCAGTCGCGCTTGGTGTCGGCGTCGAGCCAGGAGGCACGGATACTGTCGAGTGCACACTTCTTGAGCATTGGCGCGTCCATGTGCAGCTTTTCGGCGGCCAGAACGTACTCATTGGCTAAATCCGTGCCGAACATGGGCGGATCGTCGGAGTGGATGGTGACGTTCAGTCCGGCGTCGAGCATGCGGCGGATGGCGTGGTCCGGCGCCGACAGGTCGCGCCAGATCGTCGTTGCCTCGGTCGTGCTCGGGCAGCAGGTGAAGAAGGTGCCGGCCGCGCGGCATTGCGCGACGAGGGCGGGATCGTCGACGACGTGATAGCCGTGGTCGATCCGCTCGACGCCGAGAATTTCCAGCGAATCCCGGACGTTGGCGGCGGGGCCGCTTTCGCCGGCATGCGCGGTGACGTGCAGCCCGGCCTGCTTCGCCTGCTCGAACAGAGGGCGGAACCCATGTCGAGGAATTCGAGGCCGCTTTGGAGGCCGAGTTCTCGGCTGTGCGCCGGGATCAGGCGCGACGTCAGGCCCTTGTCCGTCTCGATGTCGGCCATCGCCGCCAGGATGCCGTCGAGCATCGTCAAATAGTCGACGCCATGCGCCTGGTGGGCATGGGCCGAGAAGAAGAACTCGACATGGCGGGCGTTACTGGCGGCGCAGCTCTCCAGCATCTCGTAGGTGATGCGATGGAAGTCATTGGCATCGCGGATCGAGCGGCTGACGAGGTCGTAGATCTTCAGGAAGTCCGGCAGGTTGTCATAGCGGTAGAGCTCGCCGATCTCGTCGAAATCGGGCAGTTCCACGCCGTTCTTCCGCGCCAGTTCGACAAAGGTCGACGGCCGCACCGCGCCCTCGAGGTGGAGGTGCAGTTCGATCTTGGGAAGGCGACGCGCGAAACTCGTAAGGTCCATCGGGCTTGCTCCTGGGGCCGTGCCTCCTCTCGAAGCAATGTTCAGGCCAGCGCCGACGTTCGTCGCGCATGGCAGTCGGCGCCGAAGCCCGGGTCAACCGGCGTATTGCCGGGCTTCCGTGCGCTTGCGGGAGGATGCGTTGCGCTCTCGCGCCGGTCGTCTTGCGCTGGGCGGCGGGTCGCTTCGGCCCGGTCGGCGCGAAGGCGCATTGATGTCGCATTGCCTACAGGTTAGACATGCCTGAATGTTAGGCGATCGGCATTCGTCGCCGACCATGAGGGGATTTCATGCTTCCGCCAGCTGCCCGCGCCCTTCTCGACCACCCGGAATGGGAAGCCATGATGTGGCGGAGCTGCAGCCCGATGACGGTGGCTCCGGGCGACCGCGCGAGCTTCCGCGCCAGCCTCGATCTCTGGGATCTCGGCACCCTCGGCCTGCGCCTGTTCAACGCGCCGCGCTATGTCGCCTTGCAGACGCCGCACGAGATCTACCGCGCCCATCGCCAGCGGCTTGTACTGACCATCCCGCTCGACGGCCGCTGCAGCTTCTCGCAGTTCGGTCGCACCGTGCAGCTCGAGGCCGGCGACGCGGCCTTTCACCTGACCACCAGCCCGCTCGAATATGTCCAGGCGGAGGAGGGCGCGGTCGCCATCCTGCAACTTCCGTCGAACCGCATCGGCCTCTATGTCTCCTGCCTGGAAGACATCTGCGCCCTGCGCATCGCCGCGAGCGATCCGGTCCTCGGCGCCGTGCTCGGCAGCGCGCGCGCCATTCCCAATATCCACGCTATCGCCTCGGAGCGCGCGCGGGACGCCTTCGCCGAGAGCGTGGTCGCCAGCCTCGGCGCCCTGGCGGCGATGCTTTCGGAATCGCAGGAGAACCAGAGCTCGGTGATCCAGCGCCGCCGTCTGAACGCGGTCAAATCCTTCATCGATGCGGAGCTCGCCGATAACGGCCTCAATCCCGATCGCATCGCCAGCGCCAACGGCATCTCGGTGCGCTATCTGCACCATCTGTTCCAGGGCGACGGGCAGTCCGTCACCGACTGGATCCGCGAGCGCCGGCTCGACCGCAGCCGCAAGGGGCTGGAGAGCGCCGACCTGAGGGCGCTGACCGTGAACGAGATCGGCCTGCGTTCCGGCTTCAACAACGACGCGCATTTCCGCCGCGCCTTCAAGTCGCGCTTCGGCGTCGCGCCGCGTGACTATCGCCGCCAGCAATTGGCGGAATTCGAGGACGAGCGCGTCGGATGAGCCAGCCCGTGCAGACGAACGCGCCGGTGACGATGGCCTTCTTGGGCCATTTCCAGCCGGAGAGTTTCACGGAATTCATGCGCCATCGCGCCACTCGCCTGTCGCTCGTGCTGCGCCTCGGCGCGGTCGGCCGCGAGCGGGTCGAGGTCGCCGTCGAGGGGGCGGCCGATCTGGTCGACATGTTCGAAATGGCGTGCAGCCTCGGACCGATCGATTGCCTCGTGCTCGACATCCACCGCAAGACGGAACGGCAATGACCGCTCCGGAATATCCAGAAGACAGGGGAACGGCAGTTATGGGTTTTGCAGCGGGCTGGTATGCCCTTGGGCTTGGCAACGGGCTGGAGGTGGGGACCTCGGCCGGCACGCAGCTTTTCGGCAAGGAGCTGGTGATCTGGCGCGACGCATCGGGCGCCAGCCATGTCTGGGAGGATCGCTGCCCGCATCGTGGCATGCGGCTTTCCTTCGGCTTCGTGCGCGGCAATTACATCGCCTGCCTCTATCATGGCTGGCAGTATGACGAGGCCGGTCAATGCCGCCACATCCCGGCGCATCCGAGCCTGGAGGTGCCGGAGACGATCAAGGTGCCGACCTATGCCTCGGTCGAGGCCGCCGGCATGATCTGGGTCCAGTCGGCGCCGGACGCGGGCGGTTCTCCGCCGCAGGATATCGCCGCCGTGCCCGTCCGTAGCCTCTATATCGAGCGCGCGCCCGAAGCCGTCGCCCACGCGCTGGAAGCGGGCCTGGCCGGCACGTTCGAATCGCTGTCGCCGAGCACCTTCGCCGCGACGCCGGGCGGCGCGACCTTGTTCCTGGCGCTGCCGCCGTCTGGGCCGAGGATCTCCGCGCCGCGCTCGAGGCGCTGCCTGCAGGCGCTGTGGCGCCGGTTGCCGGCCATGCGGGAGCGGCGGCATGAGCCTCGTCCTGCACGACTACGAACTCGACGCCGACAGCTACAAGGTCCGCCTGCTGCTCTCCGTGCTGGGCGTCGAATACGACAAGGTGGCGGTCAACGTTCATCCCGGCCACGAGCAGCGTTCGCCGGCCTATCTCCGCCTCAATCCGCTCGGCAACCTGCCGATCCTCGTCGATGGCGCGACCACCCTGCGCGATGCCGGCGCCATCCTCGCCTATCTCTCCCGGCTGCACGACAGGGATGGCCAGTGGCTGCCGGCCGATCCCGTCCGCTTCGGCGAGGTGATGATGTGGCTGTTCTTCGCCGGCCAGGACCTGGCGCCCGCGACGCTGGCGCGGCTGCATGACATGCTCGAAGTCCCGGCGGACCGGGATGCGGTCATCGCCGCTTCCCGACGCGCCTTCCGCATCATGGACGACCACATGACCCGGCGCGAACTGGAGGGCTTCGACTGGTTCGTCGGCGAGAATGCGACGCTCGCCGAGATCGCCCTGTTCCCGGCGATCGCGCTGTCGCGTGACTTTGGCGTCGATCACGACGAATATCCGGCTCTCCGGCGCTGGATGCGGCGGGTTCGTACGATTCCGGGCTTCATCACCATGCCGGGCATCCCCGACTATCATTGATCGCGTAGCAGGATCACTTCATGACCAGGCTCACCCGCTTCTCCGTCGCGCCGCTCGCCACCCAGACCCGGCGCCTCGCCGACGTCGCTTCCGGCCGCGCCGCTCCCGATCTCGTCATCAGGGGCGCACGTGTGCTCTCGACCTATTCGGAGCGGATCCTGCCGGAGCGCGAGATCTGGATTTCCGGTGGCCGCATCGCCGCCGTGAAGCCGTCCGGCACCCACAAGGGCGGTGCCAGGTCGATCTATGACGCCAAGGGCGGCATTGTCGCGCCGGGCCTCGTCGATCCGCATATTCACATCGAATCCTCGATGGTGACGGCCTGCGCCTATGCCGAGGCCGCGCTTTTGAACGGCACTACGACGATCTTCTGCGACAGCCACGAGATCGGCAATGTCATGGACGTCGCCGGTGTCGAGGCGATGCTGGAGGATGCGCGCCAGGCGCCGCTCTCGATCTTCCTGACCGTGCCCTCGACCGTCCCGGCGACGTCACCCGAGCTTGAGACGGCCGGCGGCGACCTGACGCCGGAGAAGATCGCGGCGTTGTTCGACAAGTGGCCGGAGGCTGTGGCGCTCGGCGAGAAGATGGATTTCGTCCCCGTCGCCATGGGTGACGAGCGCAGCCACGCCATCCTGGCGGCGGCGCTGTCGCGCGGCCGTCCGGTCTCGGGCCATGTCTATGGTCGCGAGTTTGTCGCCGCCTATGCCGCCAGCGGCGTCACCGACACGCATGAGGCGATCGACCGCGAGATCGCCGACGACATGCTGGAGGCCGGCATCTGGCTGTTCCTGCGCGGCGGCCCGCCGACGACGCCGTGGCATTCCCTGCCGCAGGCGATCAAGACAGTCACCGAGCTCGGCGCCTCGCACAAGCGTGTTGCCGTCTGCACCGACGACCGCGACGCCGACGACCTCCTGCATTTCGGTCTCGACTGGGTGGTGCGCGAGGCGGTCAAGGCCGGCATGTCGCCCGAGCAGGCCTGGTCAATGGGCTCGCTGCATGGCGCCACCCGCTTCGGTCAGGATGGCGAGATCGGCGGCATGGGCGGCGGCCGCCGTGCAGACCTCGTGCTGATGGGGGACGGCCTCGATCCGCAGTCGACCTGGTATGGCGGCGAGCTGGTCGTCGATGGTGGCAAGATCACGCCGCTGCTCGACGCGGCGCTTTCCGATCGCTACCAGTATCCGAAATCGGCCTATCAGACGGTCAAGCTGCCGAAGAACTTGAGGCTGACGCCCGACCTTCCGTCAGGCCCCGGTACGCTGCATGCGATCCGCACAGAGCTTCCGGGCATCACGCTCGGCCATGAGAAGATCGAGATCGGCGCGGCGAACGACTGGGAGACCCTGTTCGAGCGGCACGGGCTCTGCTTCGTCACCGTGGTCGAGCGGCACGGCAAGTCGAACGGCAATGTCGCGCATGGCGTGCTGTCGAATTTCACGCTGAACTATGGCGCCGTCGCCTCGTCGGTCGGCCATGACAGCCACAATATCATCATCGCGGGCACCAACGAGCCGGACATGCAGCTGGCGCTCGAGACTGTCGCCGCCACCCAGGGCGGCGTCTGCGTCGTCGCTGATGGCAAGGTGCTGGCGAAGATCGACCTGCCGATCGCGGGCCTTCTCTCCGACAAGCGGGTCACCGAGGTGGCGGAGGAGACGAAGGCGCTGAAGATCGAGTGGGAGAAGGCCGGCTGCTCGATCCCCTATATGGGCTTCAACCTGATCCCGCTTTCCGTCATCCCCGAGATCCGCATCACCGACAAGGGCCTGGTGCTGGTGCCGGAGATGGAAATCGCGCCGATGTTCGAACCGGCCTGAGTCCAAATGAAAACACCCCCGACGTCCAGTGACGGCGGGGGTGTTGAAACTCGTCCTTTAGCCGACGTTGCTGCCGGTGACCGCCGCGACGCGCTCGATCTTCTCGCGCTTGATCAGAGACGGGGCTTCATAGGTCTTCTTGGTCATGGTGCTCGCTCTCGATTCGGTATGAGATGTCCGGCGCCCGTGCACAAGGCATCGGGCGCCGGCGGTCGCATTAGACCGGGTTGCTGCTCGGCGCAGCGGCGACGCGCTCGATCTTCTCGCGCTTGGTCAGAACCGGAGCTTCATAGGTGCGCTTGGTCATTCTTGGCCTCATCATCTGATTGGAGCTTGCGCTCCGAAAATAACGGTGTCGAACCGCCCGGAACGGGATCGCGAACGACTTATGGCTGCAACTGGCTGGTCGCGAGTCGCGCTTAGGTAACCCGGCTGCCGATCGGCTCGGCCGCGATGCGCTCGATCTTCTCGCGCTTGGTCAGAACCGGAGTCTCATAGCTACGCTTGGTCATGTTAGCCCCCACAATAATAGTGACGGCTGAATTGTTTCTGATTTTGGTGAAGCTACGCAAGCGTTTAGTGAGAGTAATTCAAATCGGTCACGGTCGTTCTGACGCCAGAGTTGCTGTTTTGTAACGCTATCTTCGCAGGCTGCGACGCACAGAAAAATGCCCCGGCCGCAAGTGCGACCGGGGCATCCAATGTCTTAAAAGCCTGCGGCCAGCCCCCGGGTCGTGGCGCGGCAGGCCTTGTCGACTTTACTTGCAGTCCGAGCCGGCGCAGCCGGCCGCGATGCGGTCGAGCTTCTCGCGCTTGACGAGTGCCGGAGTCTCGTAGGTACGCTTGGCCATGGTGCCCCCCATTTGCCGATGCACTAAGCGGGAGACGCATCCCGTCTTTCGTGATTCCGTGCAATCGGAAATCGTTGCCGGACGTCGCGGCGACCTGTTGCTTCCGACGAGTTTGCCGTCGTGTGACGCGCGCGCCACAGTTGGCGCGGAAGGCGGCAGCGGCCCCGGCTAGAGAGCCGAGGCGACCAGTTCGCGCGCCTTGCGGTCGGCGTCCTGCAGGGCGAGGAAGACGCGATACTTGGCGTCATGGATACCCGCGGTAGTGCCGCCGGCCGGGCGATGCTCGGAGGCGAGGCGCGACATCTCGTCGATGGCCGCGACCGTGCCAGGGAGGGCGCCGGCCGCGACAGCGCCGAGAATGGCGGCGCCCAGCAGGACCGGCTCGGCTGATTCGGGCACGGCGATGGTGAGGCCGGTCGCATCCGCCATGACCTGCCGGACGAGCGGGCTCTGGCCCGCGCCGCCGGAGACGACGATGGTGTCGAGTTCCGCGCCCTGCTTCGCCAGCGCGTCGACGATCTGCCGCGCGCCATAGCCGAGCCCGCAGACGCCGGCGAGATAAAGTCGCGCGAGGCTGTCGAGGTCCTCGTCCATGTCGAGCCCGGCGATGACGGCGCGGGCGGCGGGATCGGCGTTGGGCGAGCGGTTGCCCAGGAATTCCGGCACGACCTGGATGGTCGCGGCGAGGCGGGCGATCGCCTCCGGCGTCGAGGCCAGTTCGGCGACGCGTGCTTCCAGGAGGCCGAGAAGCGATCTGCCGCCCGCCTTGGCGCTGGCGACGGCCTGCGGATAGGCGGGATGCAGCTTAACCAGGTGGTCGATCGCGGCGCCGGCCGCCGACTGGCCGCCCTCGTTCAGCCAGAGGCCGGGCAGCATGGCCGAGAAATACGGACCCCAGACGCCGGGCACGAAGCGCGGCTCGACCGTGGTCGTCATGGCGCAGGCAGAGGTGCCGAAGATATAGGCCATCTGGCGCTTGGCGTCGGTTGGCTGGTTCGACGTATCGCGCGCGCCGATCGAGCCGACGCCGCCGGCATGCGCGTCGATCATGGCGGCGCCGACCGGGATTCCCGGCTTGAGGCCGAGCTCTTCGGCGGCACGCGCCGTCAGGCCGTTGCCGAGCGGCGTGCCGGGGTCGACCACCTCCGTGCCGATGCGGGCAAAGCCTTCGTCGGCGAGCGAGCCGAGGCCGATCTGCCGGAAGTAGCTCTCGTCCCAGCGCTTCTCATGCGCGAGATAGGTCCACTTGCAGGTGACGGTGCAGACGGAGCGGGCGAGGCTGCCGGTGGCGCGATAGCTCAGCCAGTCGGACAGGTCGAAGAAATGCTTCGCGCTCGCGAAGCTTGCCGGCAGGTTCTCGCTCAGCCAGAGCAGCTTCGGCGTCTCCATCTCGGGCGAGATGACGCCGCCGACATAGGCGAGCACGGGATGGCTGGTGGCGTTGATGCGGCGCGTCTGGTCGGTGGCGCGGTGGTCCATCCAGACGATGATGTTGCGGGCGGGATCGCCGGAACGGCTGACCGTGACGGGCCGGTCGTCGGCGTCGATCAGCACCAGCGAGCAGGTGGCGTCGAAGCCGATGCCGGCGACCTGATCGGCCGGGATCTTGGCCGCCGCCATCGCCTCGCGCACAGAGGCGGCGATCGCCTGCCAGATGTTCTCCGACGACTGTTCGACGACGTCGCCGGG
>JAFKJZ010000532.1 GCA_017305815.1 Hyphomicrobiales bacterium | reverse complement strand
GCTCAACGGAATTCGCATCGTCAGCTTTTGCCACTTCCTGCAGGGTCCTGCGGGCGCGCAATATCTGGCCGACATGGGCGCCGACGTGATCAAGGTCGAGCCGGTCGATGGCGCGCATGAACGGCGCTGGTCCGGCGCCGACGTCTTCGTCGAGGGGATCAGCGGCTTCTATCTCTGCGCCAACCGCAACAAGCGCTCGATCGGCATCGACCTGAAGAGCGAGGAAGGCCGTGAGGTCGCCCGTCGGCTGATCGCCGGCGCCGACGTGGTGATGGAGAATTTCCGCCCCGGCGTCTTCAGCAAGCTCGGCTTCAGCGAGGCGGAACTCCGCGCGATCAACCCCAACATCATCTTCGCATCGGCCTCCGGCTTCGGCTCGACCGGTCCGATGGCGCTGAAGCCCGGCCAGGACATCCTGATGCAAGCCCGGTCCGGCCTGATCAGCGTCACCGGCACGCCGAGCGGCAGCCCCACCCCGGTCGGCGCGGCCATCGTCGACCAGCATGGCGGCGCGCTGCTGGCGCTCGGCATCCTCGGCGCCCTGGTCCGCCGCCTGCGCGAAGGCGTCGGCACCCGCGTCGAGGCCAGCCTGCTCAATGCCGGCCTCGACCTACAGGGCGAGGCGCTGGTCAATTTCTTCGCCGGCGGCATGACCCGCGACATCCTCAAGCGCGAATCCAACCTCGCCACCTGGTTCCACGCCGCGCCCTATGGCGTCTATCCGGTGACCGACGGCCACATGGTGATCTCGCTCTGCGACGCCGGCGTGCTGGCGGAAGCGCTCGACAGCGACGCGCTGCGCGAGGTCGCCGGCGTCGATCGCTACCAGGAGCGCGACGACTATGCCCGCCGGCTGCGCGCCGCGACCGCCCGCTTCTCGCGCGACGAGTTGGGCGAACGGCTCGATGCCCATGCCATCTGGTGGGCGCCGATCAATTTCTACGACGACCTGCTCGCCGATCCGCAGATCCAGCATGCCGAGGTTTTCCGGGAGATCACCGTGCGCGGCCGCACGGTCCATCTGGTCAATCACCCCAACCGCTATGACGGCCATGTGCCGGAACTGCGCGTGCTGGCGCTGGAGATCGGCGAGCACACGCACGAGATCATGGACGAACTCGGCTACGCTCCCGAAGAGGTGGCAAGGCTGGTCGCGACGCGCGCCGTCGCTGCCTCGCGACAGGCGGAAGCCCGCGTGGCCGAGGCAGTCTAGCCACGTCGCCGGCCGAACTTGACATCCGCCAGGTTCGGCAACAGAAAGCGCTTTCACAGGAAACGCCGGCTCGCTCAGGTGTGAGGCGCTCGATTGCCTTGCAAGATCGCGGCAACGAAGGGCGCCACCGCCGCCAGCACGGCCTGCGGCTGCTCGCGGTGCGGCGAGTGTCCACAGCCAGGCAGGATCCGCCGCTCTGCCATGCTCGTCCGCGTCGCCCTGCACGACCAGAACCGGGCATTCGATCGCCGCGAGCCTTTCGAGCATCGTCCAGTCGTCGCGCCCCGTCGCCTGCCAGAAGTCGGCCCAGCGATGGAACATCCGATCGAGATGGCGCGGATGATGCCTGGCGAGCTTACGGGCAAGATCGCCGGTCTCGAATTCCGCGCGCAGCGCCTCGATGCCGCCGGTCTCGGCCACCTCGGAGAAGACATGGGCGGCCTCGCTGAAGAGGCCCCCCAGTGCGGCGGGACGCTCCGACGCGTAAAGCAGCGCGATGGTGCCGCCGTCGCTATGGACGTAGAGGATCGGCTGCTCGACGCCGAGCGCGTCGAGCAGCGCCGGCAGCCGCTCCCATGCCTCCCGCTCCAGGAAATCGCCGCGCTCGTCATCGGGAAAATCCGAGCGGCCATAGCCAAGCCGGTCATAGGCGGTGACGCGGCAAGCCGTCGCCGCGCCGAGCGCCTCGGGGAACGAGCCCCATTGCGTGATCGAGCCAAGCCCCTGGTGCAGCAGCACGATCTCGCCACGCGCCGGCCCATCCGATGGCGTCCAGCGAGCAACCTGGACCATGCCCTCCGGCAGGCGGACCGCCAGCGTCTCCATTTCCACCGTCATGACAGACCGCTCAGGCAGCGGCCGCGCGCGTGCGGCGCTTGCGGGCGACGGGGCCGGCGACCGGCCCGGTCGACCCACGCACCACCAGGGCCGCCTCCAGCGGCGCGATCGGGGCGATCGCCGCCGCCGGGCCGCCCTCGATGATGCCAATCAACCGGTCGGCGGCGATGGCGCCGATCTCGGCGGCAGGAACCTTGACGGTCGTCAGCGGCGGGTCGGTCTCGGCGGCGATCTCGACGTCGTCGAAGCCGGTGATCGAGACATCCTCGGGCACCCGAATTCCCTCGCGCCGCGCTTCTGCGACCGCACCGACCGCCATCGCATCGGTGGTGCACAGGAAGGCGGTGACGCCGGGATGGGCGGCCCGCAGGCGGCGGAACGCCTCGCGACCGGCGGCGATGCTCGGCAGCGGCGCCTCGAAGATGCGATCCGGCGGCAGGCGGATGCCCTCCTCCGCGATGGCGTCGAGAAGGCCGTCGAGCCGCGCCTGCGAGCGATCGTTCGGCAGGCCGGTATTGGCGATGACGGCGAATTCGCGATGCCCGAGCTCGAGCAGGTAGCGCGCCATGCGATGGGTCGCCTGGCGATTGTCGATGCCGATCGCCGGAATTCCCTGCCGCGAGGCGCAGACATAGGTGGTGACCAGCGGCGTGCGGTGATGACGGATCAGCGGCAGCGAATCCGGAGCGAAGGTATCGCCGACGAGGACCAGGCCATCGACGCCATATTCCAGCATGCCGCGGATCTGGCGGAACTCGCGCGCCGGGTCATATTGCGAATGCGACAGGATCAACGTGTAGCCGCGCGCGCCAAGCCGCGCCTCCAGCGCCTCGACGCCATCGGCGAAGATGGCGTTGCCGAGCGTCGGCACCACGGCGCCGACCGTATGGGTGCGGCCGGAGCTCAGGGCCTTCGCCATGCGATCGGGCGTATAGTCGAGCATCTCGACGGCATGCAGCACGCGCTCGCGGATCTCGGGGCGCACGATCTCGGGCTGGTTGATCGCCCGCGACGCAGTCGCCAGCGAAACCTTGGCGAGCCGCGCCACATGCTCCAGCTTGGCGCGCGCCGGGGCCGGCGAGGCGTCGGCCTGCGCCTTGCGCTGCGAGGGCGGTTTCTTGTCCGTCTTATCCATGCCGGGACTCTGGATCAGAAGCCCGGACGCCGCAAGACGGCCGGCCTGAATTGCCACGGGATGCGCAGAACGTCGCCGCGCCGCCGGGGCTGCAGCGCCCCGGCCAACGATATGCCGCAAAGACCGTCCTCAGGCAGTCGCGGCCGAGCGGGTCAGGCGGCTCTGCAGGATGACGACCACCAGCAGGAACGCGCCGCGCAGCACGGACTGCCAATAGGCGCTGAGGCTGATCCAGCCCATGCCGTTCTCGAAGTTGAGCACGGTGAACAGGATGCCGAGCAGAAGCGTGCCGACCAGCGTGGCGCCGACCGAACCCTTGCCGCCGGTAAGAAGCGTGCCGCCCACCACGACCGAGGCGATCGCGAAGAGTTCCCAGCCCACGCCCTCGATCGGCTGTCCGGCGCCGAACTGCGCCGCCAGGATCACGCCCGCCATGCCGGCGAGAAAACCGGACAAGACATAGACCAGGAAGATCGTCCGGTCGGTGGGCAAGCCCATCAGCCGCGAGGCCTCCTCGCCGCCGCCGACCGCCAGCACATGGCGTCCGAACGGGGTGCGGTTGAGGATCAGCGAGCCAAGGAGATAGGCGAAGAGCGCGATCCAGGCAGGGATCGGGAAGCCGAAGAAGATGCGGATCAATCCGCCGAGCAGGCCCGCATCGTCGCCCGTCACCCATTCGGGGGCGTAGGCGAGAAAATCGCCCTGTCCGAGCGCCATGAAATTGGTGTCGTAGGAGGCCGGCACGGATTGCTGGTTCGACAGCAGCAACGCAACGCCGGAGGCGGCGAGCATCGTCGCCAGCGTGGCGATGAACGGCAGGATCTTCATCTTCGAGATGATGAAGCCGTTGATGATGCCTGCGGCAAGGCCTGCGGCGAGGCCGCCCAGCAGACCCGGCAGCAGACCATAGGGGCTGAGATAGGCCGAAACCACGCTCGACAGCGCCGCGACCGAGCCGACCGACAGGTCGATGCCGCCGGTCATGATCACGAAGCACATGCCGAGGCCGACCAGCGCGAACATCGAATTGTAGCGCAGGACGGTGAGCACGTTGTACTCGCTGATAAAGCCGTCATAGCGCCAGGCGCCGAAGGCGATGATCAGGACGAGAGCGAGAAGGGCGCCGAAGCCGGCAGAGGCGTGAAGACGGGGCATTAGGCGCGATCCTGCCTTTGCAGCCAGACGGCGAGAACGATCAGCCCGGCCTGACCGCGACCGCCGCGATCACGTCCAGCTCGATGCCCATGCCGATCAGGTGGGCGTCGGCGGCCGAGTTCATCGCGATGACGATGAGGCCGGCAATGCCGCTGCAGACGCCGGAGATGACATAAACGAGGCGCTTGACGTGGCGAACCGGGATGCCGGCGAGCCAGGCCGCCTGCTCGTTGCCGCCGACCGCCAGCACCTGGCGCCCGAACACCGTCCGCTGCAGCGCCCAGGCCGAAAGCAGCACGAGCGCCAGCATGATCCAGACCTGGAACGGCACACCGAACACACGGCCAATGGCGATCTGCTGGAATTCAGGAACCTTGAAGACCTGCAGGTCGCCATTGGTCCAGACCTGCGCGATACCGCGACCGGCGATGAAGAGGATCAGCGTCGCGATGATCGGCTGCACGCGGACATTCGCAACCAGCCAGCCGTTGAACAGGCCGAAGCAGCCGGCGAGGATCACCGGCAGGATGATGCCGAGCGCGATGCCGACGTAGAGATTGGGCACCGGGAACAGCATGCCCTGGAAGATCTGCGGTGCGAACGCCCCGGCGATCGCCATGATCGAACCGACCGAGAGGTCGATGCCGCCGGTGGCGATGACCATCGTCATACCGACGCCGACGATGACGATGACGCAGACCTGCGTCAGGTTCACCGACAGCGTCTGCATGGTGGCGAAGTGCGGCGTGAACAGGAAATTGAAGACGAGCAGCGCGATCAGCGCCGCGATCGTGCCGACATGCCGGCGCGAGAGAATCGAGGCGAGCCCCGCGCGCCGCGGAGTGCCGACGCTTCCCGGCACCGGCGCCGGTGCGTTTTCGAGGGCGGAACTCATACGGCGTCTCCATGTCCGTGGGCCATTGCCCCCATCACGGCGGGCTCGGTGATCGCCTCGCCGTCGAGTTCGACGGTGGTGCGGCCATCACGCAGGACGAAGACGCGATCGGCGCCCTCGACGATTTCTTCGATTTCGGACGAAATCATCAGCACGCCCAGCCCGTCATCCGCGAGCTTGCGGATCAAACGCTGGATCTCGGCCTTGGCGCCGACGTCGATGCCGCGCGTCGGTTCATCCAGGATCAGGAGCTTCGGGTTCATGCAGAGCCAGCGCGCCAGCAGCACCTTCTGCTGGTTGCCGCCCGAGAGTTCGCGGATCTTCTGCTCGGGGCTCGAGCACTTGATGCCGATCTCCTTGATGAAGCGCAGCACGATTTCGCGCTGGCGCGCCTCGTCGACGATGCCGGCGCGGGCGAGCGCCGGCAGCAGGGCCAGCGTCAGGTTCTCGCGCACCGACATGCCGGGGATGATGCCCTCGTGCTTGCGGTCCTCGGAACAGAAGCCGATGCCGGCGCGGATGGCGTCCGCCGGCTCGGTGAAATCGGTCTTCTTGCCGAGCAGGCGGATCTCGCCCTTCTCGTGCGGGCTCGCGCCATAGATCGCGCGCGCGGTTTCGGTGCGGCCGGCGCCGAGCAGGCCGGCGAGGCCGACGATCTCGCCGCGGCGAACCGAAAGGCTCGCATCATGCACGCGGCGGCCGACGGCCACATCCTGAACCGAAAGCAGTTCCTCGCCGATCGCGCGCGTCCCCTCGGTGAAGGCCGTCGCGCCGGCGCGGCGCACTTCCGCGAGATCGCGGCCGAGCATGGTGGCGACCAGTTGCAGCTTGGACATGTCCGCCATCGACGAGACCGCCACCGTGCGCCCGTCGCGCATGACGGTGACGCGGTCACAGACGGCGTAGAGCTCGTCCAGCTTGTGACTGACGAAGACGACGGCGACCCGCTTTGCCTTGAGACGGCGAATGGTCTCGAACAGCACGGCAACCTCGGTCTCGTCGAGCGAGGAGGTCGGCTCGTCCATGATCACCAGCCGGGCCTCGAACGAGACGGCACGGGCGATGGCGACCATCTGCTGGATTGCGGTGGAGAATTCGCCGAGCGGCCGGCGCACGTCCACATCGACGTCGAACTCGGCCAGCAGCTTCCGCGCGCCGTCATGCATCCGCTTGAGGTCGAGCAGGCCGATGCGGTTCTTGAGCTCGCGGCCGAGATAGATGTTCTCGGTCACGGTGCGGAAGGGAATGAGGTTGATTTCCTGGAAGATCGTCGAAATGCCGCCGCGCTGGGCCATCTCCGGCGAGGACGCCGACCAGGGCGCGCCATTGAAGGTGATCGTGCCGGCGTCCTTGCGGCAGAAGCCGTTCAAGACCTTGATCATGGTGGACTTGCCGGCGCCGTTCTGGCCGATCAGGGCCATCACCTCGCCTTCGCGCACTTCCAGCGATGCGCCGGTCAGGGCGGGAACATTGCCGAAGGACTTGTCGATGCCTTGCATCGACAGAAATGGTTCTGCGGTAGCCATGGACGACTGTCTCGTAGCTGACGGCAGCCGCCGCCGATGGCCGGCAGCGACTGTCGCAAGGAATGGTCTGGGCCGGATCGGCGGGCGCCCCAGGGCGCCCGCCTGCAAGGCTCAGTAAGCCTCGGGCAGATAGGCCGCGACGTTGTCCTTGGTGAAGACGCGGTCCTTGTTGACCAGGCGCGGCGCCACGGCCTCGCCCTTGCTGTACTTGACGACGGCATCAAAGGCGGCCGGACCGAAGTTCGGGTTGCATTCGACGACGACGACGACCTTGCCGTCCTGCAGCGCCTGGGCGGCGTCCTTGGTGCCATCGATCGAGGCGATGATCAGGTCCTTGCCCGGAACCTTGCCGGCCGCTTCCATCGCGGCGATGGCGCCCATCGTCATTTCGTCGTTGTGCGAATAAAGCGCCGTCGCCTCGGGATGCGCCTGATACAGCGTCTCGAAGACCTGGCGCCCCTTGTCGCGGGCGAAGTCGCCGGACTGCGAGGCGATCACTTCCATGCCCGGATGGTCCTTGATGTAGTCTGCGAAGCCCTTGGCGCGGTCGTTGGCGGGCGACGAACCGACGGTTCCGACCAGCTCGATGATCTTGGCCTTGCCGTCGACGGCCTTGACCAGCGCCTCGGCGGCCAGGCGGCCTTCCTCGACGAAGTCCGAGCCAATGAAGGCGACGTAGTCTTCGCCGCCCTTGGCGAGGCTCGGATCGACGCCACGGTCGATCAGGAACAGCGGAATGCCGGCCTTCTTGGCTTCCATGACGGCCGGAATCAGCGGGCGCTCTTCACGCGGGGCGAGCAGGATGACATCGACCTTCTGGGCGATCATCGAGCGCACGTCGGCGACCTGCTTGGCAGCCGAACCGGCGGCGTCGGTATAGACCAGCTGCCAGCCGCGCTTCTTGGCCTCGTCCTGCATGCTCTTGGTCTGCTGCAGGCGCCAGGGGTTGTTGCTCTCGGTCTGGGCGAAGCCGATCTTGTAGGTGTCCTTCTCCTTCAGCTTCGGCATATTCGCGTAGGCGGGGCGCAGACCGAAGGCTCCAATGGCGGCTCCACCGGCGGCGATCTGCAGCAACGAACGACGATTGATCATTTCAGTTCCTCCCTCGGACCGGTTTGCGCGGGGTCCGATCTCCGCATCCTCTGACGGAAGCCCCTCTCCCAAAGGGCTCCCCATTCCCCACTTCAGGCCACGCTTTCCGCGTAGTCCGTGCCTTGCCGGAGTATCATGTCCGCGCCCTTCTCGGCGATCATGATCGTCGCGGCATTAGTATTCGCACTTACCATCTTCGGCATGATCGAAGCATCGATCACCCTCAGACCCGCCAACCCGTGGACCTTCAGATTGGTATCGACTACGGCCTTCGAGTCCACCCCCATCTTGCATGTCCCCACGGGATGGTACTGCGTGTGCGCCGAATGACGCACATAGTCATCGATCTGAGCATCTGTCCTGACGTCACGTCCAGGGGAAATTTCGGCCCCGCGATAACTATCAAAGGCTTTCTGGCCCAGGACATCCCGGCAGATCTTGATGCCATCGCGCAGCACGCGCACATCCTCCTCGGAGGCCAGATAGTTCGGATCGATCTCCGGATGCCGGGTAGGATCACTGGAGCGGATCAGCACCGTGCCGACACTCTCCGGACGCTGCACGTTGATCAGCGGCTGGTAGCCATGCAGCTCGTGCAGCTTCCGCCCGTGCTCGCCATACATGATCATGATGAAATGGTACTGGATATCCGGAGCGACCAGCTCCGGCCGAGACTTGACGAAGCCAACGGCCTGAATGCCAGGATGGGCGACCGGACCGCCGCGGGTCAGCGCGTAGCGCACAAGCGACTTGGCGACGTTCAGTGGCTTCAATTCCCGCAGGAGCGAGATCGGCTGGGTGCATTGCTGCTGGATCTCGGTCGCGACATGGTCGGAGAGGTTCTGACCGACGCCCGGGAGCTCATGCACGGCGCGAATCCCGACCGAGCGCAGATGGTCGCCGTCACCGACGCCGGAAAGCTGCAGGAGCTGCGGCGAGTTGATCGCGCCACCGGCCAGGATCACCTCGGCATCGGCGCGCACCACTTCGGTACGGCCGTTGCGGACATACTCGACACCGACCGCGCGACCGCCTTCGATGATGACGCGCGAGGCAAGCGCGCGGGTGATCACCTTGAGGTTGGGCCGCGCCAGTGCTGGCTTCAGATAGCAATAGGCCGTGCTGGCGCGGCGGCCGTTCTTGATGGTGCTGTCGAGAGGGCCGAAGCCCTCCTGGCTCGACGCATTGACGTCGGGATTGCGAGGATAGCCGGCCTGCACGCCCGCTTCCAGCCAGGCCCGCGCCAGCGGATGGAATTCGTGAACACGCGTCGTATGAAGCGGACCGCTACCGCCGTGGAACTCGTCCTCGCCGAGTTCCCAGCTCTCGGCGCGCTTGAAATAGGGCAGCACGTCCGAATAGGACCAGCCGCGATTGCCCATCTGCGCCCAGCCGTCATAATCGGAGGCGTGGCCGCGGATATAGACCATGCCGTTGACCGAGCTCGAACCGCCGAGAACCTTGCCGCGCGGCCAATGAAACGAGCGGCCATGACAATGCTTCTGCGGCACCGTCTGGTAGCCCCAGTCGACCGCGCCCGATATCATGAGCTGGCGGTAGCCGGCCGGCATGTGGATGAACGGATTGCGGTCGCGCCCGCCCGCCTCCAGCAGCACGACGCTGATGGAGGGATCCGCGCTCAGCCGGTTGGCGAGCACGCACCCCGCCGAGCCCGCGCCCACGATCACATAGTCGGTCATAGTCTCTTCCTCCCGATCCTGCCCGCGGTCCTCCCGGCCGGAGCCGCCCGCGGTGCTGGTGCCGAAACGCTCAGGCAGCCTCGCGCTCGGAATCCTCGTTCTTCACCCATTTCAGCAGATGCTCGCCGACGGCGACCAGAATGCCGTTCTGGTTATGCACCTCGACCTGCGAACGGGTCCGGCGGCGCTCCTCGTCGACCTCCTTGATCGTGTAGGTCACGTTCACCGTATCGCCGAAGAAGACCGGAGCCAGGAAGCGCACGCGGTCATAGCCGAGCGACACCGGCGTCGAGTCGATGCCCTGCGACAGGCTGCGCTCGATCATCAGGGTCGACGCGGTGGACATGAAGCCGATGGTCAGCGCGCCATGGGCGATGCGGTGGCCATAGACGGACTTCTTCATGAACTCCTCGTTGACGTGGTTGCCCGAGAAGTCGCCCGTGATGCCGGCATAGAGATAGACATCCGCCTCGCTTACCGTCTTGGAAAAGCGGACCGCGTCGCCGATCTCCGCATGCATCGATTTCATCGTCATCGTCTCATCCCCTGCCCGGTTTCCGGGCCGTGCCTATGAAGAATGGAAGGCGACCCGACAGCGGGCCGCGCGGTGGAGCGTGGTTCAGGCCGAGGCGACAGCGCTCCGCGCCGCGCCATCGACGTCGAATTCGCCGCCGACGACCCCGTCGCGAAGCAAGGCGGCGATGGCGGCCTCGTCGTAACCAAGCTCGGCGAGAATATCGGCGGTCTGCGCGCCCAGCTTCTGCGGCGGCAGCCGGACCTCCGGCGCCTGGCCGTCATAGCGGACCGGATGCGCAACCAGGGTCACGGGCGAGCCGGTCGCGCCGGGAACGGTGACGAAATTGCCGTTGTGGAGGACCTGCGGATCCTCGGCGAGGCGGCTGTAGTCATTCACCGACGAATGCCAGATGCCGCGCTCTGCGAAGATCCGGCTCCAGGTCTCGGTAGTGCCCTTCTTCAACGCCCGCGCGATGCTCGCCGCCGCCTCCTCGCGCCGGGCATAGGCCTCGCTGTTCGGGATGCGCTCGGCCTCGGGAATGTCGATCGCCTCGGCGATCGCCTCCATCGTGCCGAGCGAGATAGCGATGAAGCTGTCGCTCGTCGCGTAGATCCCGTAGGGCGCGCCATAATACCAGCCGGAGATGCGACCGGTCTGGCGTATGTCATCGTCGCCCGGCCCGTTCATGTAGCAGACCAGCGATTCCATCTGCAGGTCGAGCGCGGCATTGAGCAGGCTGACATCGACGCGGCCACCCTCGCTCGAGCGCTCGCGCCGCAGGAGGGCTGCGAGAATTCCGGCGGCGAACAACGCTGCGCCATGGTGGTCGACCA
>JAFKJZ010000531.1:3383-9901 GCA_017305815.1 Hyphomicrobiales bacterium | reverse complement strand
AGCATCGCGGCTGATCTGCCGAAGCCGGAGGCGGTCCTCATGGTCTCCGCGCACTATACGACGCGGCAACCGCTGGTCGCGACCTCGGCCAAGCATCGCAGCGACGGCACCGGCCTCGGCCTGCCGTTGACCAAGGCGCTGGTGGAAGCCAATCGCGCCGCTTTCCAGATCGACAGCGCCGTCGGCCAGGGCACGCTGATCCGCGTGACCTTCCCGGCGACCCGCGTGCTGGCGGGCTAGGGCATGCAAGCCTCTCCCGCAAGCGGGCGAGGGGACGTGCCCGTCCGGTTTTCTCCGAAGGTCCATGGCGATCAGGAACAGGCGCAAGCCAGAAAGCCCTCGCCCGCTTGCGGGAGAGGGTTGGGTGAGGGACTTGATTCGATGGTTTGGTCCATCGGCGCGGATCGGCGACGCACCCGCGCACGATTCTGGTCCAACCCGAAGGGCTTGACGGAAACCGGGCCATTTCGGCGTCGCTACCGGCTCGTTGGGTGAGGCCCAACGTCGCCGTCATCTCCTTGAACTGACCCGATTTCCATCAAGCGCTGCCTCGTTCCCAATGGAGTACGGACCCTAGGAGACCGCAGGCCTCGTGCCCAGGCTGGTGAAGAAGCGCAGCAGATAGCCGTCGGGGTCGGCGACGACGAATTGGTGGTGACCGAGCTCTTCCGTTTCGCGCCGATACCAGCGCTCCTCGAAGGGGAGGGTGATCGGCGCGGCGTGGCGCATCCGCTCCCAGAGCTTGCCGACATCGTCGACCTCGATCTGGAAGTTCACGCCGCGGCCGAACGGACGCTGCAGCGGCGCGGCATGGAAGCGCCGGCCGGGGCCTTCCGCCTCCTCCAGCATCAGATGCACGCCGTCGCGGTCGAGATAGGCGAAGCCTTCTTCCGGCCGGCCATAGGCGAGGCGGAAGCCGGCGAGCCCGACATAGAAACGCAGCGCCTCCGCGAGGCTGGTGACTTCCAGTTCCGGAACCAGCCGGGGCGGTGTGGTCATTCTGCCGCGATCTGCATGGAGAGGTTGTCGAGCGACGACACGATATGCTCGGCGAGGGCGTCGACGATCGGGTTGGAGGGCTTGTTCCACGCCCGCACCAGCCCGATTTCGCAGGGCGGCAGGCGCGGGAAGCCGTCCGCCTCGCCGAGGACGCGCATGCCCGGGCGCAGCGCCGATTCCGGCATCACCGAGATCGCCAGCCCGGCGAGGACGGCGGCGGAGACGGCGGTCGAATTATTGCTGGAATAGAGGATGCGGTAGCGCCGTCCGATCGGGCTCAGCGCTTCGATCGCGCTCTTGCGCCAGCAGCAGGTGTCGCGGCCGAGCGCCAGCGGCAGCACGTCGTCCTGCTCCAGCTGGTGATGGTTGGAAACGACCCAGAGCAGGGGCTCCTGCCGGACGACCTCGGTCATCGGCGTGCCCTTGATGTTGGTGATGATGCCGAGATCGAGCCCGCCCTCGCGCAGGCATTCGATCAGCTGCACGGTCGGCTCGCAGACGACCGTCACCTCGACGCGCGGGTTGGAGCGCGAGAAGCGCGCCAGGATTTCCGGCAGGAAGCGGTCGGCATAATCGTCCGGCGTGCCCAGGCGGACGCGGCCGGAAAGCTCGTCGTCGTCGAAGGCGGCCATCGTCTCGTCGGAAAGGCGGACCATGCGGCGGGCATAGCCGAGCAGGCGCTCGCCGTCCTCGGTCAGCTTGGCGCTGCGCCCGTCGCGGCCGAAGATTGGCTTGCCGATCCGCTCTTCCAGCCGTCGCATCTGCATCGAGACGGCCGACTGCGTCTTGTGGACCGTCTCGGCGGCCCGCGTGAAGCTGCCGGAATCCGCGATGGCGACGAAGGTCCGCAACTGGTCGAGATCGAGCATCGTGGCCATGGCATTTCTCCCGATCGATGCAGGAACCGTTCCGGATCTCGCGGAAATCCCGACGTTTCGCCCGCGAACGAAGCATCGGCGTTTCGGCTGGAACGGTCCGCCGGGAGGGTGCAAGAAGCAGCCGCACCCGGACGACATGCATCATCAATTACGATGGCTGATATTAGAAACATTCGTTGGAATGATCAATCGCGACGGGGCATCTTGAGGCTGTACCCAAGACGCGTGCCGGGCAGCCCCTTCGAGACGATCGAAGGAACCCTTCACGCTTGCCGACGGAGGCTGACATGACCACATTCGAAACGTATACCCCGCATGCACGCGTGTCGCGTGGCCGCCAGATCCTGACGATCGGCGCCGGCGTCGCTGGCGCTCTGGTTACGCGCTTTCGTATCTGGAAAAATCGTCGTTCCGTGGCGCGCCTTCTGCAATGGGACGCGCATATGCTGCGCGACATCGGCCTGACGGAAGGCGACGTCTATTCCGCCCTCGCGTCCCGTGCCGACCAGGATGCCTCGGTGCAGCTTTCGATGCGGTCGCTCGAGCGCCGCTACGCCAACCGTGCGCAGGCGCAGGATCGTCTCGCACAGGCTGCCGAACTGCGCGGCCCCGCCGCACGCTATGAGCGCAAGGCCTGAGCCCCACGGGCCTTGCTCACCCCTGCAGCCGGAACCCCAAGATCCCCTGGCGGTTCCGTACTTGGCCCGCCGCGCATGTGGCGGGCCTTTTTCATTCCGCGGACGCCGGTGCCTCAGTCCTTCTTCGGCAGGGTCGTGAAGCGGTCGAAGATCATCTCCATCGACTTGCGATAGCTGTTCTGCATGCTGCGGCTGGCATCGAACAGGCGGTCGATCACCTCTTCGTTGCTCATCGGCTCGTCGTTCGGATCCGGCTCCGGTTCCTTCTCGGGGCCGAGGAAGCTTTCCATCAGTGTGACGAATGGCATGTCGGGCCGCTTCTTCGGCGCCGGCTTCGGCGGCGGGCCACCGGTCATCTCGCGCATCATGGCGAGGAAGGGGTTGGCGTCGGCCTTGGTCTGCCGCTGCAGCCCACCCATCATCATGTTGGCCATGACCGGCATCATCCGCCGCACCACGTCCTGCGTGATTCCCGTCGTCGCCTCGACCTGCAGGGCAACCGCGCGGGCGATCTCCAGCGAGCCGAACATCCGCTCGACGATGCTTTCGCCGTCGGCCTGGGCGCGCGGCGTCAGCGCGGCGAGAGGGTTCTCGAAATAGGACTGGAACTGCCCGGCGCCGACCTTTTGCCAGAAGGCGGCGACGCCGAACGGATCGGCGGCGCTGCGCCGGAGTCCGAGCCAGAAGGCCGGCATCATGGCTTCGAACGCCTTCGCCTGCTGGTCCGGGGAGATGCCGAACTCCTTGGCCATGGACGCGGCGAAGGCCCCTTGCTGGGCTTCGAGCATCAGATCGTAGAACGTCTTCATCGCGTGCTCCCGCAGCCCGTCAGTCAGCGTCGCGCGGCATCGGTCGGCGTCGACCAATGTCCGCCGGCCGGCTAGTGCGTCATCAGCACCGGCAGGGCCAGGTCGTTGAGCATGCCGCGCGTCGCCCCGCCGAGAATCCACTCGAGCAGGCGGCTATGGCCATAGGCGCCCATGACGATGATGCCGGCGTCGGCGTCGATGGCCGCCTGGCGGATGGCCTTGGCGACGTCCTTGCCGGGATTGGGCACCTTGCGGATGCTGCTCTCGACGCCGTGGCGCAGCAGATGGCCGCAGAGCCGCTCGCCGGTCGGCAGCTTCTTGCCGTCGTCGACCAGGACGATCTCGACATGCTTGGCCATCTTGAGGAAGGGCATGGCGGCGCGGACGGCGCGCGAGGCGGTGATGGTGCCGTCCCAGGCGATCATGATCCGGCTCGGATCGATCGTCGTCTTGCCCTGGCGCGGCACGATCAGGAGCGGCGAGCCGGCGTTGAACAGCACGGCCTCGGTCAGCGCCTCGCGCACGGGCTCGGGATGGTCGGGATCGTCTTCGCCGATGATGACGAGATCGGCGAGGCGGACCTCGTGCACGATGCCGTCGAGGCCGCCGCCGGCCATGACGTCGACCAGATGCGCCTCCCCGTCGATGCCGGTTTCGGCGGCGATCTGGTGGAAGGCGTCGATCGCCGTCTCGGCTTCCTTGAGCGCCTGGTTGCGGGCGCTGATCATGAAATCGGCCGGGACGGGGGCGACCGCATAGCCCGGCACGATCGGATCATAGGCGAGCGAAAGGCCGGTCAGGTGCGCTTCGAGGCGCTTGGCGAGATCCGCGGCGGCGCGGACGGCGCGCCGTTCGCCGGCGAGATCCACGACGACGCTGATGTCCTTGATATCCATGATGCGCTTCCTTGACTTATCTCGACCGGGGCGAGGCTAGAGTCTACTCCGCCCACGCGCTTTGAGAAGGATCAATCGACAAGAATGCGCAACTAGTAGGCGTGGCGGCGGAAGACCTCGCCGATATCGCCGTTCCACTCGGTGCGACACTCGTGCAGCAGACTTTCGGCGAGCGTCTGGCCGCTGGCGACGATCTCTTCGAGCGGCTGCAGGTGGACGGCTTCGTCATGACCGTCGCTGTTCAGCTGGTTGCGGGCGGCGAGGCCGCGGCGCGAGATCTGCAGCATGTCGCGGGCGATGTCACGTACCGTGCGATTGCGGAACGGCGTCGCAAGCGCCGTGCGCGGAACGCCGTCGCGCAGCGCCTGGCGCTCGTCCGCCGTCCAGTCCTTGACCAGCTCCCAGGCCGCGTCGAGCGAGGCCTGATCATAGAGCAGGCCGACCCAGAGCGCCGGCAGCGCCGTCAACGACCGCCACGGGCCGGCATCGGCGCCGCGCATCTCGATGTACTTCTTCAGCCGCACGTCCGGGAACAGCGTGGTCAGATGGTTGTTCCAGTCGGAAAGCGTCGCCACCTCGCCCGGCAGAGACGGCAGCTCGCCCTTCAGCAGGTCGCGGAACGACTGGCCGGCGACATCGTGATAGGTGTCGCCGCGCTTGACGAAATACATCGGCACGTCGAGCGCCCAGTCGACATAGCGTTCGAAGCCGAAGCCGTCCTCGAACGCGAACGGGATCAGGCCGGAGCGCTGGTTGTCGGTGTCGCGCCAGATCTCGGCGCGGTTCGACAGAAGCCCGTTGGCATTGTTGTCGAGGAAGGGCGAATTGGCGAACAGCGCGGTCGCGATCGGCTGCAGCGCCAGCGAGACGCGCATCTTCTTGACCATGTCGGCTTCGTCGGCGAAGTCGAGGTTCACCTGCACCGTCGAGGTGCGGAACATCATGTCGAGGCCCCGCGTGCCGACCTTCGGCATGTAGCGCGCCATGATCTCGTAGCGCGATTTCGGCATCACCGGGGTCTCGGCCAGCGACCAGATCGGCGAGGTGCCGAGGCCGATGAATCCGACGCCGAGCGGCGCCGCGCATTCGCGCACCTGGGCGAGATGCGCATGCAGCTCGCGGCAGGTCTGGTGGATCGTCTCGAGCGGCGCGCCGGAAAGCTCGAACTGGCCGCCGGGCTCCAGCGAGATGGCGCCGCCGCCGACCGGATCGACGAGGCCGATGATCAGGCCGCGATCCTCGATTGGCTGCCAGCCGAGCAGGCCTTCCATCAGGCGCAGGATGCGTTCGATGCCGCGCGGACCCTCGTAGGGAACGGGCTTCAGGTCATCGCTATAGAAGCCGAATTTCTCGTGCTCGGTGCCGATCCGCCACTGGGCCTTGGGCTTGGAGCCGCTGGCGATTACGTCGACGAGTTCGTCGCGCGATTCGACGATCGTGGAATCGGTAGCGTCGCGGGCCATGAGTACTCCGAAGCAGTGAGGCGCGGCACCTTAGCGGCGTGCCGCAGGAACGGCAATGGACGCGCCCTTCGCCCGCAAAACTGCGGCCGGCGGTGGACCAGAAGCCTGAATCAGTGCACCGATACCACCCTGGAAGCGCTTTCTGGGAGGAAAATCAGAATGTCCGATTCGACGAGGCCTGCAGCCATCATCACTGGGGGAACGCGCGGCATCGGCGCGGCGATCGCACGCGCGCTGGCGGCGCGGGGCGTCGACCTCGTCCTCTCCGGCCGTCACCGCGACGAGCCGGTGGAAAAGCTGATGCGCGAACTGGGCGCGATCACCGGCGTCCTGTTCCATGCCGCCGACGCGGCCGACCCGGCCTCCGCGCCGGCGATCGTCGATGCGGCGCTCGCCCGCTTCGGCCGCATCGACTATCTCGTGCCCTCGGCCGGCGGCGCGGTTCCCGGCACGGCGCTGACGGTGACGCCGGAAGCGTGGGAGAACGCCTTCCGCGTCCATGTCCATGCGCCCTTCCATCTCTTCCGCGCGGCGCATGCTTCCCTTGCCAAGCAGGGCGGGGCGATGCTGCTGATCTCGTCGGTGGCGGGCCTGCGCGGCTGTCCCGCGACGATCGCCTACCAGACGGTCAAAGGCGCGCTGCCGCAGATGGGCCGGGCGCTGGCGCGCGACCATGGCCATGAGGGCATCCGCATCAACACGATCTGCCCCGGCATCATCGAGACGCGCTTTCACGAGGCGATGACGCCGGAGGCGCGCGCCAACAACCTCGCCAACCGCATCCCGCTGCAGCGCCTCGGTTCGCCCGAGCAGGTGGCGACCGCCGCCGTCGAGC
>JAFKJZ010000531.1:0-3357 GCA_017305815.1 Hyphomicrobiales bacterium | reverse complement strand
CGACCGCCGCCGTCGAGCTCCTGACCAACGAGTTCATCACCGGCGAGACACTCGTCGTCGACGGCGGCATGAGCATGCGGATGGTCTGATTGCGCAACCCGGAAGGCCGCGGCCTTCCGGGGCCTTCCCGTTGCTCAGCGCCTGCCGAGCACGATCACGTTGCCGACCATCACCAGAGCGAGGCCGGCGATCGCGAAGATCGTCCAGTGATAGCCTTCGGCGAAAGTCGAGATCAGAAGCGCGAAGACGGGGAACAGCACCGTCGAATAGCCGGCCCGGCCGGAACCGATCCGCCCCAGCAGGGTCAGATAGGCGAAGAAGGCGATCACCGACGAAAGCAGCGACAGCCAGAGCCACGAGGCAATATACTGGAATGACCAGTCGATGATGAATGGCTTGCCGAGGATGGCGGCTGTCAACGCCAGGATCGCCGTGCCATAGGCCATGCCCCAGGCGCTGGCCGAGACGACCGGGATGCCGCGTTTCTGCGTCGAGGCGGAAATCATGTTGCCGATACAGAAGAACAGCGTGCCGCCGACGCAGAGCAGCAGGCCGATCGCCGCGTCGTGGTCGATCTCGGTGCCGGCGATCTCCGGCCAGAACATCAGCGCAACGCCGCCGAAGCCGAAGGCGGCGCCGAGCAGGATCCGCCGGTCGATCGGCTGGCTCAGGAAGATGGCGCCGAGCAGCATGTTGAAGACGGAGGCGAGCGAGAAGATGACGGCGAGCAGGCCCGAGGCCAGCTTGGCGCCGCCGACATAGAACTGCAGGAAGTTCATCGAGAAGATCAAGAAGCCGAGCCCCGCGAAGCGCAGATGCTCGGCGAGTGGGAAGGCGAGGCGATAGCGGCGGAGGACGCCCCAGCCGAACATCACCAGCGAGGCGAGCAGGAACCGCCAGGTCAGCGCCACCTGGGGCGCGACGACGCCGAGCTGCAGCTTCAAGGCGATCCAGCTGGTGCTCCACGCGAAGACGGTGACGGCGTAGAGCGAATAGTCGAGCCGTGTCATCGCGCCGCCGGCCGGCTTCGGCGCTGGCTGCGTGGCGGCGGCAGTCGCGCCGGCGGGGATCGAATCGGAAAGGGAAGGCATGCGGCGGTCCGATTTGCGGGGGGCAAAGGCCACCGAGAGCAGGAACGTCGAGGCGCGTCCAGCAAATCTTTGTGAGTGAAACCTCACGCATTTTGATGAATCGGTCCGACGGAATTTGGGAACTCGCGGAGAACTGCGCCGAATAACGGCCAAAAAGTGAAGCCGGGCGCTGGGTTAGCGCTGGCTGTGGCCGGCCCGCCGCGAGCTTACCGCGATTTAATGAGGAACCCGAAAGCGATCACCCCATAGCTTAGGTGTACGCAGGGGAAAGCTCATCATGCGCAGATCCGTTGTCCTTGGCTTGGCGGTTGTCGTCGTGCTTGGTTTCGGGGTGGCCTACAAGCAGGGCCTACTTCCGGCCTGGGTCGATGGCCAGGTGGCGAGCTCGGGCCCTCCGGCCAGCGGGCGCGGCGGCGGCACCGGCAATGCCGGCGCGCGCAACATGGTTCCCTCCGTCACCGTGGCGACGGCGGAAACCGGCAACCTGCCGGTCCGGCGCTCCACCATCGGCTGGATCAACTCGGTTTCCTCGACGACGGTGACCACGCAGCAGCAGGGCGTCGTCACCACCATCGCCGTGGCGAACGGCGCCGACGTCAAGGCCGGCGACCTGCTCGTCCAGCTCGACGATCGTGCCGCGAAGGCCACGCTGGCGCGCGACAAGGCGGCGCTGGCGCGCGATCAGGCCACGGTCGTCTCGACCAAGGCGGATCTGAAGCGGGCGCAGGACCTGGTCGCCCGCCAGGTCGATTCCGCCCAGCAGCTCGACCAGGCCGTGGCGGCGGCGGCGAGCGCGGCCGCTGTAGTGCAGCTCGACCAGGCCAATATCGATGCCGACCAGGTCGTGGTCGACGACATGCACATCACGGCGCCGCATGACGGAAGGCTGGGGGCGTTCGCCATCACCGTCGGCAGCCTCGTCCAGCCCGGCACGACGGTGGTCGTGCTGACCGACATGGACAATCTCGAGGCCAATTTCACCGTCTCCGACGCCGATGTCGGCCTGCTGCGCCAGTCGCTTTCGGCCGGCAACGTGCCGGTCCGGGTGTCGCCGTCCAATCCGCCGACGGCTGCGGTCTCCGGCCAGAAGGCGGGCGGCGATCCCGCCCAGGCGACGCCGGCCGCCGCAGCGCAGCCCGCTCCGGCCCCTGCCGCCCAGGCGACCGTCGATTTCATCGACAGCAATATCAACTCGGGCTCCGGCACCATGGCCGTGCGGGCGGCGGTTCCCAACCGGAACCGCGAGTTCTGGCCGGGGCAGGCCGTCAAGGTCGAGATCGACCTCGGCTCCCATAGCGATGTCGTCCTCGTGCCGACCGTCGCCGTGCAGCCCGGCCAGAACGGCTCCAACGTCTTCGTCGTCAAGCCGGACCAGACCATCGATGTCCGCCAGGTGCAGCTCGCCGGCATCGTCGGCGATCGCGCCGGCATCGTCTCGGGTCTCGAGGCGGGTGACAAGGTGGTGACCGAGGGGCAGCTCTCGCTCGCGAACGGCATGAAGGTGACGGTGCGCGATGGCAAGCCGGCTGCGGCCGGCGCTGCGCCCGCCAAGGAAGGCCCGAAGACCGACGCGCCGCAGAAGAAGTCCGGCGTGCCGGAACAGGTCAGCGGATCGGAGGCCAAGCTGTGAAGATCTCCGAACTCTGCATCCGGCGCCCGGTCGCCACGACGCTGTTCTTCCTCGGCATCGCCATGGGCGGCGTCTTCGCCTACCAGCAATTGCCGGTCGCCGCCCTGCCGGAGGTCGCCTTCCCGACGATCAGTGTTTCCGCGCAGCTGCCCGGCGCCTCGCCGCAAACGATGGCGACGGCCGTCGCCACGCCGCTGATCAAGCAGTTCGAGACGATATCCGGCATCGACACGATCACCGCCACGAGTTCGCTCGGCAATTCGCAGGTCGTGCTGCAATTCGTGCTGAACCAGAACATCGACACGGCTGCCGGCGACGTCCAGGCGGCGATCGACCGCGCCCTGCGGCAATTGCCGCCTAATATGCAGAACCCGCCCAGCTACCGGAAGGTCAATCCGGCGGATGCGCCGGTCCTGCTGCTGGCGGTGCAGAGTTCGACCCTGCCGATGTCGACGGTCGACGACTTCGCCGAGAACGTCATCTCGCCGAGCCTCTCGACCCTGCCGGGCATCGCCCAGGTCGGCGTCTATGGCGGCCAGACCTATGCCGTGCGCGTTCAGGCCGATCCCGACAAGCTCGCCACCCGCAACATCGGTCTCGACCAGATCTCGACCGCGCTCGCCGCCGCCAACGACC
>JAFKJZ010000530.1:6562-10611 GCA_017305815.1 Hyphomicrobiales bacterium | reverse complement strand
AGCAGACGGCGTCCCAGATATCGGCCGTCAAGGGAATGAGCAGCCCGCTGCGGGAGCCGACGATGCGGGCGCCATCGGCGCGCGGCGCCACCAGCGCCTCGAAGCCGACGGGATCGCTGCCGAGCCCGAGCATGCGCGAAACGATCCGCTCCACAGCGTCCGAAGACAACGCGTCCGTATCGATGCGGATATCGGCTCTCGGCAGGACGAAATCGTCGGAATAAGCGAGGTCGATTTCGAGAAGATGCCCGGAGCCATCGATCAGGAGAGTCTTCGCGATGATCCGCCCCTCGACCCGCTCGCTGACGCTGAGCCGGTCCCGGCCATGATAGGCGAGCGCATATTCCGGCCGGAATCCGGCTGGCAGGCTCAGGGTCCATTCCATTCCGCGCGTTTCCCTCATGCCGCAACATCGGCCGGTCGATTGCGCTGCGCTAGCCCGATGCCGACAGCGCCGCCATCCGGTTCTTGCTACGGAATTCGAAGGCGACGGGAACGGCGAAGCCGGGACGCGGTCAACCGTTGCGGCGGTGCCGGATGCTCGGCTCGCGCATGGTGACGAGTTCCTCGGCGGCGGTCGGATGCAGCGCCATGGTCGAGTCGAAATCAGCCTTGGTGGCGCGCATCTTCAGCGTGATGGCGACGATCTGCACGATCTCGCCGGCATCGGGGCCGAGGATGTGGCAGCCGATGACGCGGTCGCTGTCGGCATCGACGAGCAGCTTCATCAGCGTCTTCTCGTTGCGCCCCGAAAGCGTGTGCTTCATCGGCCGGAAGCTGGTCTGGTAGACATCGACCGCCGGGAATTCGGCCAGCGCCTCTTCCTCGGTAAGGCCGACCGAGCCGATCTCGGGCTGCGAGAACACGGCCTTCGGGATGCCGAGATGATCGACCGAGATGCGCTTGCCGCCGAAAACCGTATCGGCGAAGGCGTGGCCCTCGCGGATCGCGACCGGCGTCAGATTGACCCGGTTGGTGACGTCGCCGACCGCGTAGATCGAGGGAACATTCGACTGCGAGAATTCGTCGACGACGATGGCGGAAGCGCCGTCGAGCTGGACCCCGGCATTTTCAAGCCCGAGCCCGCGCGTATTAGGGATCCGGCCCGTCGCGATCATGACCTCGCCGGCCGGCAGCGCCTCGCCGTTGCGGGTACGCGCCAGCAGGCCGTCCGCCGTCTTCTCGATCGAGGTCAGCACGTCGCCGGTCAGCACGCGGATGCCCTTCTTCTCCATCTCCTCGCGCAGGGTGCGACGCAGGTCGGCGTCGAAGCCGCGCAGGACGGCGTCGCCGCGATGGATCAGGGTCGTCTCGACGCCGAGGCCGTTGAAGATGCCAGCGAACTCGACGGCGATGAAGCCGCCGCCGACGATGACGATCTTCTCCGGCAGGCGCGGCAGATGGAAGGCCTCGTTCGACGAGATCGCCAGTTCTCTACCCGGCAGGTCCGGCTCGATGAACGGCGCGGCGCCCGTCGCGACCAGGATGTACCTGGCCGTGACGAGGCGATCCTCGCCGACGAGCCGCACCGTGTGCGGATCGACGATCTCCGCCCGCGTCTGCACCAGCTTGGCACCGGAGCGCTCGAGATTACGGATGTAGATCCCGTTGAGGCGGTCGATCTCCTGGTCCTTGGCGGCCACGAGGCGCGACCAGTCGAAGGTCGCCTCCCCCGGCGTCCAGCCAAAGCCGACGGAATCCTCGAACTCCTCGGCGAAGCGCGAGGCATAGACGAACAGCTTCTTCGGCACGCAGCCGCGGATCACGCAGGTGCCGCCGGCGCGATACTCCTCCGCAACCATGACGCTGGCGCCATGGCCGGCGGCGATCCGGCCGGCGCGAACGCCGCCGGAACCGGCTCCGATGATGAAGAGATCGACGTCGAACTGGGTCATGAGAGGATTTCGGCTTCCGGGGCTTCGACTTAGAAGTCGATGCCCTTCTTCTTCAGGTGCTCGCGGGACTTTTCGAACAGCTCTTCGCCGACGCGATCCGACCAACCCTTGACCGACTGCAGCGTCTCACCGACGACCTGCGGGCCGATATCGGCGAGCTTGGCGCCGGCCGGGCTCTTGTAGAAGGTCGAGATCGCGTTCAGCTCGTCCTCGGAGAAGTGCTTGGCCCAGATGCGGGCGACGTCGTTGTCGAGGTCCTTGCGGCGGGCGACGAGCTCGAGCGCCTGGGCGTCGACCACTTCGGCGATCGCCTGGTGCTGGTCCGGACGAAGGCGGATCAGCTTGTTCTGGGTCTGCTGCGACAGGAGCGGCAGCAGATTGTCGAAGCCGCGCGAGGTCTTGGCCGCATGGACCGCCTCGAGCGCCGCAGCGACGTGGGAATCGGTCACTTCCTGCGCCTGAGCGAAGCCGGCCGAGCCCATGGCCAGGCCGGCGGCCAGCACGGCGGCGCCGATGGATTTGCGGATGAAGGTCATGGAGAAACTCCCGATGGGCGAAATGATGTTAAGCCACCAACCAGCTGATGCCTTCCGGCCGAGCGATGACGGCGGCAGATGCAAGTCCGATGAAGAGACCGTGCTCCACGACCCCCGGAATCGCGGCAAGAGCGAGACTCAAGGCTTCTGGATCGCGAATAAGGCCAAAAGATGCATCGATGATGGCGTGACCACCATCGGTGACGAAGGGAGAGCCATCGGCGGCGAGACGTCGCGTCAGGCTCGAGGGCATGTCCAGCCGGCGGGCCGTATCGGCGATCGCCGCCGTGGTGGCGCCGATGCCGAAATGATTGACCTCGATCGGCAGCGGAAAAGCGCCGAGCGTTTCGACCAGCTTGGAGCCGTCGGCGATGACGATCATCCGGCTTGACGCCGCCGCGACGATCTTTTCGCGCAGCAGCGCGCCGCCGCCGCCCTTTATCAGGCGCAGCCGGCTGTCGAGTTCGTCGGCGCCGTCGATGGTCAGGTCGAGATGCGGCAGTTCCTCCAGCGTCGCCAGCGGAACGCCTTCGGCCCGCGCCAGCTCCGCCGTGCGCTCCGACGAGGGAACGCCGACCACCGACAGACCGCCGCGAACGCGCGCGCCAAGACCGCGGATGAAATGATTGGCGGTCGACCCGGAACCGAGGCCGAGCTTCATGCCGTCCTCGACCTGCTCGAGGGCCGCGAGCGCCGCCTGCTTCTTGAGTTCGTCGCTGGAAATCATCTGGCACTTCAGGTTGCGGTGTGATGCCGATCCGGCGCGGCTTGTTAGCATGGGGCGTGGCCGCCGCCAACGCCCACGCGACATCGTCCCGCCTTTCAGGCGATGAATGGAGTTGGTAGGTTCGCAAACCTCCATGAACGGAATCCCCTCCCCGATGCGCCCCATCCTCGTCTTCGATCTCGACGGCACGCTCGTCGACACCGCGACCGACCTCGTCGCGACGCTCAACGTCGTGCTCGAACAGGAGGGCCTCGCCACTGTGCGTTATGAGGATGCGCGGGCGATGGTCGGCCATGGCGCCCGCGTCCTGATCGAGCGCGGCCTCGCGGCCAACAACGTCACCCGCGACACGGCGACGATCGACCGGCTGTTCGACACCTACATCGCCTATTACGCCGCCCATATCGCCGACAGCAGCCGCCCCTTCGACGGCGTCATCGCGGCGCTGGATCACTTCGCCGCCGAAGGCTGGCTGCTCGCCGTCTGCACCAACAAGCTCGAGGGGCTGTCGATGCTGCTGCTCGACGAGCTCGACCTTTCCAATCGCTTCGCGGCGATCTGCGGCGCTGACACCTTCGCGGCGCGGAAGCCCGACCCGCTCGCCCTCAACGAGACCATCCGCCGCGCCGGCGGCGATCCGCGCCGCGCCGTGATGATCGGCGATTCGAAGACCGACATCGACACGGCCAAGGCGGCCGGCATTCCCGTCGTCGCGGTGGATTTCGGCTACACGCCCGTTCCCGTCACGGAGCTGGGCCCCGACGTGGTGATCAGCCATTTCGACGAGCTGAAGGGCGCGGTCGCCGGTCTGGCCGTCCACGCCTGAAAACGGATCGAGCGAGGCGGGGCCCGCCTCGCTCGATCCGACTTATCCGAAAAAGTCTTGAGCCC
>JAFKJZ010000530.1:0-6531 GCA_017305815.1 Hyphomicrobiales bacterium | reverse complement strand
GCGCTTGGCGGTGACCTTGATCGGCTTCATGTCGAGCCGGACGAGCTTGCCGGTCAGCGCGAAGTCGCCATAGTCGAGCCGCATACGCCGCGTCACGCCATTCTCGTAAACGATAAACGACAGCTCATAGGCAGGCGACTGTTCTCCGTTCGCCTTCTGGTCGAAGTAGCTCAGCGTGACGGGCCAATGCCGGACATTGGCGATGCCGGCCTGCTTGGCGGTCGCTTCGTCTCCAAGGTCGTCCGCGCCGGAATTCGTCGCGCCGATCACCGCCGCGGTCGCATAGGGCTTCTCGCCCTTCTCCGAGCCGTCGAAGAGCCCGACCTCGACGAAGCGGTCGCCGCGCATCGCCGCATCGATGATCGTCGCAAGATGCTGGTTCGGGAACTGGAACGTCGGCGCGATGTCGAAGCGCTCGGACTTCGGCTTGGCGAGCGTCACATGCAGCTTGCCGCCCTCGCGTTCGGCCGAACCGGTCGAATCCTCGGCCAGGGTGCCGTCGACATAGCTCTTGGTGGCGAAACTGAAGCTCTTGCCGTCGGCATCCTCGAAGGTCGAGGTCGCGACATCGGTGCGCCGGGAATTGCCCTCGCCATCGCTGATGCGGGTCACGAAACGGAGCTTGGTATTGTAGCCGTCGCAGCGCGTGCCGGAGAAGTCATAGACCATCCGCCCCTCGGCATCGCTGACCGTCTCGGACTTGCCGCCGGAATCGAGCCTGAGATCATAGACGGCCTGATGCGCGGCGAACGGCAGCTTGGCCGGCGCGGGCGAAAGGGCGACGGCCGATCCCGCCATGACCAGCAAGGATGCGACACCCGCAGCCAGCGCCAGACCCCTGCGACCTGCACCCATTGAAACGCTCATGCTCACTCCCATCGTCGTCAAGCCGACATAGGGCTGACATAGAGCGCATTTCAATCAGCAAAACGGCGAAACGTCTACGCATCACATACACGGCTTCGCCACCCACGGACGGGCGCCGCGCTTGCAGGCGCCGCGGAATCAAGCGAAACCGAGAAAAACCTCAGAAGCCATTGGAGAACCCCATGTCGAGCCAGATCGAAAGCCGCCTCGAAGCTCTCGGAATCGTGTTGCCCGCGGCGGTCGCGCCGGCCGCGAACTACGTGCCGGCCGTGGAGAGTCGCGGCTATCTCTACATCTCGGGCCAGATCCCGATGGGCCCGAACGGCATCGAGTATGTCGGCAAGCTCGGCCGCGAACTGGGCCTGGAGGAAGGCCGCGCCGCCGCCCGCCTCTGCGCCATCAACATCCTGGCCCTGGCGAAGGCCGCCCTCGGCGACCTCGAGCGGATCGGCCGCGTCGTCAAGCTGGTCGGCTTCGTCAACTCCGATCCGGAATTCGGCGACCAGCCCAAGGTGGTCAACGGCGCCTCGGATCTGATGGTCGAGGTTCTCGGCGACAAGGGGCGCCACGCCCGCTCGGCCGTCGGCGTCGCCGCCCTGCCCTTCGGCGTCGGCGTCGAGGTCGAAGCCATCCTCGAGATCGCCTGACCGGTCATGAGCAGCCCCAACTCGACCGCGGCCCCCGCCTGGCTGACCGCGCGCCCGATCGCCCACCGCGCCTACCATGACGCGGCGAGCGGCCGGGTCGAAAACACGCTCTCGGCCGTGCGCGCCGCGATCGACCGCAATTTCGCGATCGAGGTCGACCTGCAGCTGACCGCCGACGGCGCCGTCGTCGTCTTCCATGACGACACGGTCGACCGCCTGCTGCAGGCGAGCGGCCGCGTCGACGCGATGTCGCTCGCCAGCCTCAAGGCCACCGCCTTCAGGCAGGGCGGCGACAGCGTGCCCACGCTGGCCGAGCTGCTCGAGGCCGTCGCCGGCAAGGTTCCGCTGGTGATCGAGCTGAAGAGCAACTTCGACGGCAACCGCCGGCTGGAAGCGGCCGTCGCGCCGATCCTCGCGGCCTATGCCGGTCCGGCGGTGGTGATGTCGTTCGACCCGGACTCGATGGCCGTCATGCAGTGGCTGCTGCCGTCGATACCGCGCGGCATCGTCGCCGATCGCTACACCGATCTCGACGAATGGGGCTACCTCACGCCGCGCCAGCGTTTCGCGCTGCGCAATCTCTCGGCCGTGCCGAAGGTCGGCGCCGGCTTCGTCTCGTACGACCTGAACGGCCTGCCCTCCTTCGCCCCCTCGATGGTGCGGGCCGGCGGCCTGCCTTTGATCACCTGGACCGTGCGGACGCGCGAGCAGGCCGAGAAGGCCAGGCTCTATACCGACCAGATCACCTTCGAGGGGTTCGATCCCGACCAGGGCTGAGCTGCGGTCGGCCGAAGACGGCTTTCGCGGCCCGGCGCCGCGGAAGCCATTGCGCCGGAGAGCACGGCGCGACTTGCGCTTGCGGCGTTTCGCCATAGATGCTGGGATGTCCCATGCGCTCAAGCGAGATCGTCCTCCCCCCATGACCGCTTCCACCGATGCGCGCCTCAGCGTCCTCTCCTCGCTCGCCGAATTCGATCGGCAGCAATGGGACGCCTGCGCCAATCCCGGCTGGCCATCCGCCCGCCCGTTCGGCGATGATCCCTCAGCTTTTCTAAAGGCTTACCATCGACGCGCGGAATCCGGACCTGAAGCCGGCGCGCTTGAATCAAAATCTCAGCGACCCGCCTATAACCCTTTCATTTCCTACGACTTTCTGCATGCACTGGAAGAATCCGGCCCAGCCACCGGCCGCACCGGCTGGCAGGCGCGGCATCTCGTGCTCGACGGCGAGGACGGCAAGCCGGTCGGCATCGTGCCCTGCTACCAGAAGCCCCATTCGATGGGTGAATATGTCTTCGACCAGGGCTGGGCCGATGCCTATGAGCGGGCCGGCGGCAACTATTACCCGAAGCTGCAAGTCTCGGTTCCGTTCACGCCGGCGACCGGGCGACGGCTGCTGACGCGGGCCGATGCGCCGCCGGCCGCGCGCGAGCTGCTGGTGGCGGGGCTGCTGGAACTCTGCCGCCAGCTGCGCACCTCCTCCATCCACGCGACCTTCCTGGAAGAGCCCGACGCCGACCTCTTCGACGACAGCGGCTTCCTGGCCCGCATGGACCAGCAGTTCCATTTCATCAACGAGGGCTATCGCGACTTCGAGGACTTCCTCGACGCGCTGGCCTCGCGCAAGCGCAAGACGATCCGGCGCGAGCGGCGCGAGGCGCTGGCCGGCGGGATCACCGTCGAGCACCTGACCGGCAGCACCATCACGGAAGCCGACTGGGACGTCTTCTTCAGCTTCTACATGGACACGGGCTCGCGCAAATGGGGGCGTCCCTATCTCAACCGGCGCTTCTTTTCGCTGCTCGGCGAGCGCATGGCCGACCGGGTGCTTCTGATCCTCGCCAGGCGCGACGGCATCCCGATCGCCGGCGCCCTCAACCTGATCGGCTCGGACGCGCTCTACGGCCGCTACTGGGGCGCCTCCGAAGACGTGCCCTTCCTGCATTTCGAGATCTGCTATCACCAGGCTGTCGACTGGGCGATCGCGCATGGCCTGCCGCGCGTCGAGGCCGGCGCGCAGGGCGAGCACAAGCTCGCGCGTGGCTATCGGCCGATCGTCACCCGCTCGGCCCATTTCATCGCCGATCACGGTCTGCGCCGCGCCGTCGCCGACTATCTGTCGCGCGAGCGCGAAGCGGTTGCCGCCGACCACGAATTCCTCGACGAGCACACGCCGTTCAAAGCTGATACGTGATTGGCATGACAGCGATTCTCCTCTGGGTCGGTGCCGCGGCCATCCTGCTCGTGACCGAGCGGCAAGCGACGAAACCCGCCTCCGCCCTCGTGGCTTTCGCCTTCCTGACGGCCTGCTTCCTGCTGGTGGTCGGCGACCTGGAACGCGCCACCCTGCTGGCGCTGATCCTGGCGCTCACCCTGGTCGGCGCCTCCGCCGTCAAGCATCACCACAGCGGCATGAAGCTCGCCGTCGCCGACCTGGCGCTCACCTTTGCCGGAACCATTCCGTTCATGCTGCGGCAATACCGGCGGACGGCGGCGCTCACCATCGCCGGCGCGGTCCTGCTTTTCCTCGCCGCCCTCGCGACCCTGGCGCTCGTTCGCGGCGGCGCCTTTGCCGTCTCCACGCGACTGCTGATCCTGGCGGCCACCGCCGCCGCGCTCTACGCGCTCTGGCGAGTCAATGGCGGCACGGCCTACCGCACAGACGTGACGCAGCAGAAGCGTTTCTTCTCGTTTTTCATGATGTCGCTTGTCGATGTCGCGAGCTGGTGGCCGACAGGCGGCCTCCGGATGCTCGACGTCGCCGCGACGCCGCTGCCGCTCGCCGCCCCGATTCCGGCGCGCTCGGAGATCCGCCCCGACATCATCGTCATCCAGCATGAATCGGTGTTCGATCCCCGCCTCTATGGCCTTCCCGTCGACGACCGCATCGCGGCGTTCCTGACGCCAAAGGACGGGCTCAACGGCACGCTGCATGTCGACATCTATGGCGGCGGCTCGTGGCAGACGGAATTCAGCCTGCTGACGGGGCTCTCCTCCGCCAGCTTCGGCCCGGATTCCTATTTCCTGTTCAAGAAGGGCGTCGGCCGCTTCCACCATTCGTTGCCGGGCGAACTCGCCGCCCTCGGCTACCGGACCATGCTCTCGACGAGTTGCCGGCGCGAGTTCATGAACTACGACGCGTTCTACGCCGGCATCGACGTCGACGAGCGGGTGTTCTCCGACGAATTCCCGCCGCCGTTCGATCTCGCCACCTTCGAGGTCAACAATTCCGACGCGGCCTTCTTCGCGGCGACACAGGGCGCGCTGGAACGCTCGATCGACCGCGACCCGGCGCCGCGTTTCCTGATGGCGCTGACCAATTTCAACCACGGCCCACACGAAACCCGCCTCGTCCCGCCGGGGCACTACGAGGACGAACGGCGCTTCGCGCTCGAAGCGCTGCCGGACGGCAATTACGGCGAATACTGCGCCCGCCTGAGCGAGACGGCCGACAGTTATGCCGCCTTCAAGGCGGCGCTGAAGACGCGCTATCCCGGCCGGCCGATGCTGATCGTCCGCTATGGCGACCACCAGCCGACGATGACGCGGGCGATCGAGGAGGCGCGCGGCATCCAGTCCGACGATCCGCGCCAGTTCGAGACCTTCTACGCGATCGAAGCGCTCCACTTCGATCCGGCGCTGCAAAGCGTGCCGGAGCGGCTCGACATCGCCATGCTCGGCACCGTGGCGCTGCAGGCCTCCGGCTTGCCGCTCGATGCCATCAGCGCGACGCGGGCCGAGTTGATCGGCGAATGCGGCGCGCACTATATGGCGACACAATCGGAGCGAAAGAACCGCTTCCACCGCACGCTGATCGACCAGGGCATGATCGACCTCGGCAAAGCAGCGCCGCAGGCCGCCGCCCTGCCCGAACGGGCCTGACCATCACGACGGGAGACATGCATGACCCAGTATGACGACGCCAACATCTTCGCCCGCATCCTGCGCGGGGAAATCCCGTCCCAGCGCGTCTACGAGGACGCCGAGACGGTCGCCTTCATGGATGTGATGCCGCAGGGACCCGGGCATCTGCTCGTCGTGCCGAAGGCGCCGTCGCGCAACCTGCTCGATGCGGATCCGGCCGTGCTCGCCCGCCTGATCCCGGTGGTGCAGAAGCTCGCCCGCGCAGCCAAGACCGCCTTCGCCGCCGACGGCGTGACGGTGATGCAGTTCAACGAACCGGCCTCCGGCCAGACCGTGTTCCACCTGCATTTCCACATCATCCCCCGCTTCGACGGCGAGCCGCTGCACCCGCATACCGGCGCGATGGAGAAGCCGGAGATCCTGGCGGAGAACGCCGAACGGGTGCGCGCGGCGCTCAACGCGAAATAATCCGGAAAAATTGCACCCGCGCGTCACAGGCGGCCGGTCTGTCTCGTCTAGTCCCGTCAACCAACGGAGACGATCATGACCGAGAGACTGAACGCCTTTGCCGCCGCGCCGGAAGCCTTCAAGGCGATGCTCGAGTTCAGCGCCAGGATCAACGCGATCAGCATCGAGCACGGCCTGCAGGAACTGGTGAAGATCCGCGCCTCGCAGATCAATGGCTGCGCCAACTGCCTGCACATGCACACGGCCGATGCGCGCAAGCATGGCGAGACCGAGGAGCGGATCTACCTGCTCAGCGCCTGGCGCGAGTCGCTGCTCTACACGCCGCGCGAGCGCGCCGCGCTCGGCTGGACCGAGGCGCTGACGCTGGTCGCCCAGACCGGCGCGCCCGACGCCGACTATGAGGCGCTGAAGGCCGCGTTCCCCCCCGCCGAGCAGGTCGAACTGACGCTCCTGATCGGCACGATCAATTCGTGGAACCGGCTCGCCGTCGGCTTCCGCACCGTGCATCCGAACGACCGCAAGGCGGCTGCCCTCGCAGCGGCGTGATATACCCTCTCCCGGCCGCGGCGGTCATGCCGCGGCCGGGAGAGGCACAGACAGTTACGGAACTCCATGGCCGACGCGTCCTATCCCGAGTTCGAGCAGCACCGGCGTTTCCTGACCGCGCTTGCCTATCGCATGCTCG
>JAFKJZ010000529.1:9789-12325 GCA_017305815.1 Hyphomicrobiales bacterium | reverse complement strand
GGCGCAGTACCGGGGGCGGCGATCGGTGGTCCGCTCGCCGACCGCTTCGGCCGCAAGCCGCTGATGCTCGTCGATACTGTGGTGATGATCGCCGGCGCGCTGATCGCCGTTTTCGCCGGCGACCCCGGCATGCTGACCCTCGGGCTCTTCGTGTTCGGCGTCGGCGTCGGCATCGATTATCCGGTGTCGAGCAGCTACGTGGCCGAATGGATGCCTGCCGCAGCGCGCAGCCGCGTCATGGTCGCCGCCATCACCTTCCAGGCGGTCGGCTTCATGCTGGCGGCGGCGCTGACGGCGGCGATCCTCACGGTCGTCGATGCGGACGATGCCTGGCGCGGATTCATGGCGACGTTCGTCGCCCTGCCGCTGCTTTTCCTCATCGGCCGCCTCTTCATGCGGGAAAGCCCGCGCTGGCTGATGGGGCAGGGACGCAACCGCGCCGCGGCGGACGCGATCGGGGCGGTGATTACAGCCGATCGGGCCAAGCTCGCGGCGCTCGGCGACGGAGCGGCCGGCGCCGTGCACATCGTCGCCAAGGCACCGGACGAAGTGAAGAAGCGCGGCATCGCGGCGCTGTTCGGCTCCGCCTATCGGCGTCGGACCTCGCTCGCCTGCGTGCCGTGGTTCCTGATGGACATCGCCTCCTATGGCATCGGCCTGTTCACGCCGATGCTGCTGGCGGACCTGCATTTCGGCGCCTCGCGAAGCAACATCGTCTTGGCCGATTTCTCCGAGATTGGCGGCACCTCGCTGATCGACATCTTCCTGGTGATCGGCTTTCTCGCTGCCTTCTGGGTGGTGCCGCGCTTCGGTCACCTGCGTCCGCAGGTCGCCGGCTTCCTCGGCATGACCGCCGGCATGCTGATCCTGGTCGCCGCGCTCTGGTGGAGTTCAACCTCGCCATGAATGCCGGGCCGCATTCGACCACCTTCGCGCTGCCGGCCGAGCTCTTCCCGACGCAGCTGCGCGGCGCGGGCTCCGGCCTCGCCTCCGCCTCGGCCAAGGTCGGCGCGGCGCTCGGCGCCTTCTTCCTGCCGGTGATCAAGGCGGAGTTCGGCCTGTCGGCGGTGCTGATCCTGGTGGCGGTGGTCAGCCTCGGCGGCGCGCTGATCACGGCGCTGCTGGTCGAGGAGCTCGGCGGGGCGGCGAGCCTCGAGGATCGGCATGGCGACGCCATCGCCTCGCGGCCGACGAGCCGGCCAACGCCGGTCAGATCAGCTTGAGGCCGCGGAAGCTGGCGTGGCCCTGCCGGCCGACGATGATGTGATCGTGCACGGCGATGCCGAGCGGGCCGGCGATGCTGACGATCGTCTTGGTCATCTCGATATCGGCGCGCGAGGGCGTCGGGTCGCCGGAGGGATGGTTATGGGCGAGCACGATCGCGGTCGCCGACAGCTCCAGCGCCCGCTTCACCACCTCGCGCGGATAGACCGGTGTGTGGTCGACGGTGCCGACCTGCTGCACCTCGTCGGCGATCAGCACGTTCTTGCGGTCGAGGAAGAGGATGCGGAACTGCTCCTTTTCCTCATAGGCCATGGCGGGGCGGCAATAGTCGACCACCGCGCTCCAGGAGCCGAGCAGGGGCCGCTGGCGCACGGCGCCCCTGGCGTAGCGGGTGGCGGCGGCGTGCACGAGCTTCAGATGGGTGGCGACCGACGGGCCGACGCCGGCGATCTCGGTGAGCCGCGCCTCGGGCGCCGCCAGCACGTCGGAAAACGTGCCGAAGCGGGCGAGCAGCGCCTTGGCGATCGGCTTGGTGTCGCGGCGCGGCACGGCCTGGAACAGGATCAGTTCCAGAAGCTCGTAATCGGCGATCGCCTCCGCCCCGCTCTCGCGGAAGCGTGTCTTCAGCCGTTCCCGATGCCCCACGAAATGGGGCGCATTCTCAAGATTCTCGTCGAACCCGCTCATGCCCCTGTCGGGTAGGGCGGGCAGGTATAGCCGCGCGGCGACAGGGTGAAGATCTCGCAGCCGGTGTCGGTGACGCCGACCGTGTGCTCGAACTGGGCGGAGAGCGAGCGGTCGCGGGTGACCGCGGTCCAGCCGTCGCGCAGCACCTTTACATGCGGCCGGCCGAGATTGATCATCGGCTCGATGGTGAAGATCATGCCCGGGCGCAGCTCGACGCCTTCGCCGGGATTGCCGTAGTGCAGGATGTTGGGGGTGTCGTGGAACACCTTGCCGACGCCATGGCCGCAGAAATCGCGCACGACGCTGCAGCGCTCGGCTTCGGCATAGGACTGGATCGCATAGCCGATGTCGCCGGTGGTGGCGCCGGGCCGCACGGCGGCGATGCCGCGCATCAGCGATTCATAGGTGACCTCGACCAGCCGGGCCGCGGCGCGCTTGACGTCGCCGACCAGATACATCCGGCTGGAATCGCCATACCAGCCGTCGAGGATATAGGTGACGTCGACATTGACGATGTCGCCGTCCTTGAGCGGCTTGTCGTCGGGAATGCCGTGGCAGACGACGTGGTTGATCGAGGTGCAGGTCGACTTGGTGTAGCCGCGATAGCCGAGCGTCGCCGGCAGCG
>JAFKJZ010000529.1:0-9699 GCA_017305815.1 Hyphomicrobiales bacterium | reverse complement strand
GCCATGGTCGGCGCCGAATTCGTAGACGTAGCGGTCGATCTCGTCGGTCGGCACGCCCGGCTTGACGATGTCGGCCAGGCCGTCGAGGCAGGCAGCCGCCAGCTGGCCGGCGCGCTGCATGGCGGCAAAGGCCTCCGGACCATACAGCCGGATCTGTCCGGTGTTCTTTACCGGGGCCGCGTCTGCGTCGACATAGGTGACCATCTGGGTACTCCGTGTCCCGCTAGCACAGCATTCCGCGGCGGCGGGGACAAGCCTGATCGTGAAGGATTGCCCCCGATCTGGCGTATCGGGCGCCGAGTTACAAGTAGTTTTGCGCGGTGGCGGCGGGCGCGATGCCGCGCCATGGGTCGATTGCCGGGCCGCTCGGCCATGCATGCCGCCAGGAATGAGCGAGGAATGCGCCGGGGGCCGCGATTGCGGCGCTTCGCAATGCAGCGTTTTCCGGGCCGCATCGGCGCTCGCATTCTGCTCCCTTGAGCGGCCGGCGCGGGAAGGCTAAACCCATGGGGGACCGATGGAGTAGTGAATGGCTGAACCCGCCACGGAAGCCGCGCCTGTCGTCACCGCAGCGATCCTCGTCATCGGCGACGAGATCCTCTCGGGGCGCACCAAGGACAAGAACATCGGCTATATTGCCGAATATTGCACCAATATCGGCATCGACATCCGCGAAGTCAGGATCGTGCCGGACGTCGAGGGCGAGATCGTCGCCGCGGTGAACGCGCTGCGCGCCCGCTATGACCACGTCTTCTCGACCGGCGGCATCGGGCCGACGCATGACGACATCACGGCCGATTCGATGGCGAAGGCCTTCGGCGTCGGCATCGACCATGATCCGCGCGCCGTCGCCATCCTGACCGACCACTACGCGGCCGGCCAGCTGAACGAGGCGCGGATGCGCATGGCGCGGATCCCGGACGGCGCCGACCTGATCCTGAACAAGGTCTCGAAGGCGCCGGGCTTCACCCTCGGCAATGTGCATGTGATGGCCGGCGTGCCCTCGATCATGCAGGCGATGTTCGACGAGGTCGCCGCCAAGATCCCGACCGGCGCCAAGATGCTGTCGCGCACCGTGCCCGTCGGCATGGGCGAGGGCCGCATTGCCAAGCAGCTAGGCGAGATCCAGCTCGAATATCCCGACGTCTCGATCGGCAGCTATCCGAAGATGCTCGATGGTTCGTTCGCGACGGACATCGTGCTGCGTTCGCGCGACGAGGGCCGGCTCGACCAGGCCGCCCGCGCCGTCGAGGCGATGGTGGCAGCCATGATGCAGGCGAATGGCTGACATGCCGGCGATTTCTGTGGATCGACATTTGGCCCGATTGCATGGCAAGGAGCCGCATTCCACAGCTTCCGCTTCTTTCACGCGCAGGAGACAATGATGGTCGACGCTCGCAGCGACAAGGCGTTCCCCGTATCCTGGGACCAGTTTCACCGGGACGCGCGCGCCCTGACGTGGCGCCTTTCCGGCGATCAGAAGTGGCAGGCGATCGTCTGCGTGACGCGCGGTGGCCTTGTTCCGGCGGCGATCGTGGCGCGTGAACTCGGCATCCGCATGATCGAGACGATCTGCGTCGCCTCCTATCACAACTACAAGGACCAGGGTTCGCTCAAGGTCCTGAAGCCCGTCAGCCAGGAGATCATCGATCTCGGCGGCGGCGAGGGCGCCGGCGTCCTCGTCATCGACGATCTCGTCGATACCGGCCGCACCGCCCGCCTGGTGCGCGAGATGCTGCCGAAGGCGCATTACGCGACGCTCTATTCGAAGCCGATGGGCCGCCCCATCGTCGACACCTTCATCACCGAAGTGTCACAGGATACGTGGATTTATTTCCCCTGGGACATGGGTCTCACCTTCCAACCGCCGATCGCCGGCTAGGAGATACAAAGATGGCCGATCCGAACCAGCCCGCCGACGACGAAGATTTCGAGGCCTTTGCCGAGGAATATGAAGAGCATCGGGACGCGCTCTACGACCTGATCTCGGACTATGCCGACGACCAGCAGCTCGATGACGGCCTGCTCGCCGCCATGGTGCTCGATCTCGCCGTGTCGCTGCGCATGATCGCCTATGCGAACAGCGTCGAGAAGCCGTCCGTGAGTGGCCTCAAGATGGAACTCGACCGCTTCAACAAGGACGCGGAAGAGCATTCCCGTTCTGCCAAGCAGGACGCCGAGGACTTCATCGCTCAGGTCAAGGCCCAGCGCGAGGAAGACGAGGGCTGAAAAGCCCCGGCTTCGTGAGTTCTGAATGCGGCGGTTCCGGGTTCGGAGCCGCCGCTTTCTTTTTGACCGGGCTTAGCCGCGCGTCACCATGGCGATGCCGATGGCGATCGGCACGATGCCGAGGCAATCGATCAGGCCGACCGGCTCGCGGAACAGCAGCCAGCCGAAGGCGAGGCCGAGCGGCGGCATCAGGAAATGCAGCGTCGACGCCTCGGTCGCGGTCTTCGTCTGCAGCAGGCGGAACCAGAGCAGATAGCCGCCGATCGAGGCCGCGATCACCAGATAGCTCCAGCCACCGATCAGCGCCGGCGTCATGCGGATATCGGCGATGCTCTCCGTCGCCAGCGCCACGGGAAGGAGCAGGATCCCGGCCGATAGCGACTGGATCGCCGTGCCGGTCCAGAGGTCGCCATCCGGCTTCAGCTTCTTGAACAGGATGGTGCCGGCGACCAGCGCGACGAGCCCGCCCAGCACCAGCAGCGTGCCGTGCCAGTCCTCCGCGCCGCCCGCGAGCCGCGAGCGCAGCACGATGGCGACGCCGATCATGCCGAGCAGCAGCCCGCCGAGCTTCAGAGGCGACAGTCGCTCGCCCAGAACCGGGCTGGCGACGAGCGCTGTCAGAAGCGGATTGGCGCTGATCAGCACCGCCGTGAAGGCGGAGGAGACGGTGCGCATGCCGGCATAGCTGAGGCCGAGATAGAGAGCGCTGTTGAGGGCGCCAAGCACGGCCCAGCTCCAGATCGCGCGCCGGTCCGGCCATTCGAGGCGACCCGCCAGCGCGGCTAGCCCGAGCAGGATCGCGCCGGCGGCGAGGAAGCGGCTCGCCAGCAGCAGGAGCGGCGGGCACTCCGGCAGGGCGAACTTCGCCGCCGCGAAGGCCGAGCTCCAGATCAGGCAGAAGAGCGCGATAAGCCCGAGGTCGGCGCGGCTGTTGCCGGGGAACGTGCCGGCCGCGGCCGGTGACGAAGCCATAGGCGTTTCGCGTGGTATTTGGAAATTCGATGTTTGGATGCTACGTATTCGATAAATCGATAGCGCAGGTGTAGCCATGTTCGATCTCGATCTCCTGAAGACCTTCGTCTCGGTCGTCGACGCCGGCGGCTTCACCCGCGCCGGCGAGCGCGTGCATCGCACCCAGTCGACGATCAGCCAGCAGATCCGCAAGCTCGAGGATCTGGCGGGAACGCCGCTTTTGATCCGCGAGGGCAGGGGCGTCGCGCTGACGGCGGAGGGCGAGCGGCTCGTCGGCTATGCGCGCAGAATCCTGGCGCTGTCGCAGGAGGCGCGCAGCGTCGTCGGCGCCGCGCAGGCGGCGGAGCATGTCCGTCTCGGTCTGACGGAGGATTTCGCCGTCGCCGAACTGACCAGCCTGGTGGCGCAATTCGCGAAGCTTCGGCCGGAATGCCGGCTCGACGTCCGCTGCGACCTCTCGGTCGAGCTGGAACGCGGGCTGGAGCGCGGCGATCTCGACCTCGTGCTGATGAAGCGCGACGCCGGCGGCGGTCCGGCCGAGGGCGTCTGGCCGGAGAAGCTGGTCTGGGTCGGCGCCGCCGATGTCGATTGGCGGCGCGTCGATCCGGTGCCGCTGATCGCGTTTCCGCAGGGCTGCCGCTATCGCGACCGCGCTGTGCATGCACTGGAAGCATCCGGCCGGCGCTGGCGCGTCGCCTATGAGAGCGCCAGCCTGATCGGCATCGAGGCGGCGATCGCGGGCGGCCTTGGCGTTGCGCTGATCGAGGCGCGGGCCGTCCGCCCGTCCTATGCGGTGCTGGTGGGCGACGGGTTCGTTCCCGTGCCGCCCACCGAACTGGCTCTCAAGGTCGCGCCGGGCGCGCGCCGGCCGGTCCGGGACCTGGCCGACCTTGTCCTTGCCTATTGCGAGCAGGAAGGCCTCGCGCGCGCCGCGTGAGTTTCTTCCTGGTCTGAGTTCAAGTCTGACCCTCACCCCACCTTCTCCCGCTTGCGGAGGGGGCGGGTGAGGGTCTTGCTTGAAGTGGCGTTCCTAGACGGCGAGAGCGCCGGCCTCAGCCTTCAGCGTCAGGCCGATCGCCTTGCCATGGCCGTCGATGGCGCTGAAGACGTCCGAACCGTCGACGCTTTCCTTCTTCCATGAGGCGATGGCGCCGGCGCGGATATGCAGGTGCATGTCGGGCTGCATGGCGTTCAGGAAGCCATGGCTGAACGAGACGCTGGTGAGCGTGCCGGACCAGCGATGCACGACGCCGTTCTTGACCGCCTGCAGCGTCACCGGCTCGGCCGCCGCTTCCGCCGCCTTCAGGGGGCCGTCGGCCGGTTCGTCACCTGGGTCCGGACGCGCGGCCGGCGGCGCGGCGTCGAGCGGAAGGCGCTCGATGCCCTCCAGCGCGGCGTCGAAGCGCTCCAGCCCGTCCAGCGCCGTCAGCTTGGCGATGGCCTTGCCGTCGGTGTCCAGGATTTCCAGGAACGGCAGGACGTTCTTCATCACCATCTGGTCGGCGACGATGCTGCCGATCTTCGAGAGGTCGAGGCGCGTCTCGCGCGCGGGGCCGCGCAGAACGGCGAATCCGTCCTCCATCTCCACGCTGTCGATGGCGCCGAGGCCTTCCAGCAGCGCGCCGTCGGCGCGCACGCCGAGGATCAGATTACCGATGGCGGGAACGCGGCTCAGAACGGCGAACGGTTCCGGCGCCAGCGCCTGGCGATGGGAAACGGGATCGGTCATGGGAGCACCCTCTATGGCTCGTCTTGCAAGGCTTTCGGTCAAGGCTTGGGCGAGCCGTCGTGGTGCCACGAATCCCCCGCTGCGGTTTAGCAGCGCGCGGGTGCCGATTTGAAGGCCTATTTGGGCGGGCAATGGCGCAAGCCGGAGCGGCACGGAACGCCGCCTCGCGCCATGCGGGTTCGCCGGCAGCATCGGAAGCCCCTATGCATTGGGGGATAGAATGCATCGACGACAGTCGATAGACTATTTCCAAGTATTGGATTTCGTCTAGCGTAATTCCGTATCTGTCCCGGAATTATTTCAAATATAGTATCTTTTCGATAGAGAGCCCGCAGATGGAAGAGCTGTTTTCCGGCCGTTCTTACGGGGTGTCGGCGGATATCCGGGCCGACGGGCCTGTGGTCGTCTGTTTCGACCCCTGGATCAACAAGCCGGATCCGGACCGGGCGCCGTTCGGCCTGCGCTATTTCTCGACCAATAACATCAACGTCCTCTCGGTGAAGTCGCACGGCAATCACTGGTACCAGCACGAGGAGATGGACGAGGTCGTCGACCGTATCAACCAGCGCCTCTTGGGTCGGGACCGGGTCGGCTATGGCTCGAGCATGGGCGGCTACGCCGCGGTCAATTTCTCCGAGCGGCTGTCGCTGTCGCGCGTCCTGCTCTTCTCGCCGCAATATTCGCCCGACCTCAAGCGGGTGCCGTGGGAGAACCGCTGGCAGGAGCAGGAGAGCCTTGCCTGCCGCTATGACGTCGTGTCGGAGATCGCGCCGGTGCCGGGCTATCTCTTCTTCGATCCGCACAACCGCAACGACCAGCGCCATGTCGACCTGATCACGCAGCGCCATCCGCTGACGACGATCAAGATGCCGTTCGCGGGACACCATGTGCTGGACTGGTTCGGCCAGAACCGGACGATCAGCCAGTTGATCAAGTCGCTCGTGTTCGACCCGACGCGCGAGCGCGACGCCATCCGCACGCGCAGGCTCGACCGGGCCCGGATCGCGACCTACTGGCTCAATCTTTCCGCCCACTACGCCGCCAGGGGGCGGCCGGAGAAGGCGATGCAGGCGGCGCAGCGGGGCACGGAGTGCGACCGCGGCGACGTGATCCTCGCCCGCCACACCTATGCCAGCTGTCTCTATGCGGACGGGCAGGCGGAGGCGGCGAAACGGATCTGGCGCGCCGCGCTCGACAATCCCGAGGAGGCGGGCCGCCAGCATTTCCTGCTTCGCCAGTCGATTGTCGACCAGGGCTGGCCGGAACTGCGCGCCGCCCTGCTCGACGTCGAGGTCGCAGCATCGGGCTAGGCCCGATTTGCACAGCGGCGCGCGACGTCGCGCGATGGGGCTATCCACGGTGCCGCCGAGATGGCAGAAAGCCCGCATTGCGGGCGTGGCGAAACTGGTAGACGCAAGCGACTTAAAATCGCTCGACTTCGGTCATGCGGGTTCGATCCCCGCCGCCCGCACCATCCGGATCCAGCCGTTGGTTCCTGCAGGCTGGCTCAGTCCGTGGTTTCGGCGACCTGATGCACGATCGTGCCGGTTTCTCCCACGGCGCGGACGTCGGCGGGCGAGGCGCTCGCTTCCAGCACCAGCTGGTTCACGTCGCTCATCTCGCAGACGCGGAAGGGCGCGACCGTCCCCAGTTTTTCGTTGGTGGCTGCCAGGATGACCTGACGGCTCTGGCGGATCATGGCGCGCTTGATTTCCGCTTCGTCCCAGTCAAAGGCGGTTACGCCGCCGAGCGGGGACAGGCCGCAGCTGCCCAGGATCAACAGGTCGGCGAAAACTTGCTGCACGTCCCTGAGCGTCTGCGCGCCGAGACAGGCGCCCTTGTCCGGATCGAAGACGCCGCCGAGCAGGACGCGCGTGCAATTGGTGTGTGATTCCAAGGCCATGACTATCGCGGGCGAATTGGTCACGACCGTGAATTTCCGGTCTATCGGCAGGGCGCGCGCGATTGCGACATTGGTCGAGCCCGCATCGATGAAGATCGTCTGCGCCGTGCCTACCAGACCGGCCGCGACCTCGCCGAGCCGGGCCTTCGCGTCGCGTCCTTCCCGCAGCCGCGCCGCCAGCGGGCCGCCATCGGGGGCCGGCGCCAGCGCGCCGCCATAGACGCGCCGGCACTCTCCGGCCTTCGCTAGTTCGCGCAGGTCACGGCGAATGGTGTCCTCCGACACGCCGAACCTGCCCGCCAGATCGGCTGCGAGGACACGGCCCTTGTCCGCAAGTTCCTGCCGAATTTGCTCGTGCCGCTCGTCGGTGAACATCACTGCCTGCCTTGTTTATGCGCATTATTGCGTATTGTTGTACATTCTGCAATGCTGAGGCCTCGCCGGTTCAGGAACGTGCGTCGCTGTTCATTCCGGCGCGAATCCGGCCCCGCAGTGAACAACCGAAGACAGGTCGAATGCACGTTCATTCCGAATTCCCGATCCGACTTGTCGACGCTTTCATCGAACTGGCTGTCTGGTCCGGGGCATTGTCGTGACCCTCACCGTTTCCCGGCGCCATTCGCCGATCTACGAGCTTTTGTCGTCGCCGCTCTATCGTGGTGCGGCGCTCGCCATGTTCCTTTCCGGCCTCGGAACGTCGGCGGCGGCGCCGCAGATCGTCCTGTTCCTCGTCCGGGAACTCGGTACGTCCCTGCCGGTAGCCGGGCTCTACTATCTGACCAGCCTGACGGCGCCCGTCGCCGGCTATCTCATCGGCAGCTATTCGGACCGGACCGGCGGCCGCCTCGGTCTTTTCCGCCTCTGCGCGATCGCCGGCTTCGCGGGCTGGGCGGGTTTCGCCTTGGCGACCGAGGCATGGATGCCGTTCGCGATCGGAGCGATCGTTCTGGCTTTCTCGGGCGCTGCGGCGTCGCAACTCTTCGCTGCCGTCCACGACGAATTGGTCCGCGCGCCGTCACGCAGCGGCGACGACGTCGTCGCGATCATCCGCATGGCGCTGACAGCCGGCTGGGTGATCGGGCCGGCGCTTGGCGCCTGGCTTGCCGCCGAGGCGGGCCTCCGTGCGCTGTTCTGGGGAACCGCGATCTGCTTCCTGGCCCAGATCGTCCCGCTCGGAACGCTGCGCGCGAGCGGAGTGGGGCGGGGCGCTGAAGCCGATTCGGGTCGCTCCTCCGCTCGAGCGAGCCTCCAGTCGATGTGGCCCCTGTTGGCGTTCACCGCGCTTTTCGTCCTCGTCTATGCGGGCGAGGCGATCAAGTTCGGTTTCCTGCTGCTCTATATGGAGGAGCAACTGAAGCTCGAACCGGCGCTTCGCGGCGCGATCATCGGCATCCAGCCCCTGATCGAGCTTGTCATCATGCCGTTCAGCGTTGCGCTAAGCCGACGGTTCGGCCCGCTCCATCTGATGAGCTTCGCCGCCGCCCTCTGCGTCGGCGCCAATCTCTGTTTCGCGGGTTGGCCTTCGGCGACCGGCATGTTTGTCGGCCAGATCCTGATGGGTGGCGTGTGGGGCCTGTTCGCCGTTCTCGGCATCCTGGTCGCGCAGCGCCTGCTGCCGGACGCCGTCGCGACCGCTTCCGCCATCTTCATGAGCTCCAGCGCGCTCAGCTCCGCCCTTGGCGGCGTCGCGGGCGGCCTGGGAGTGGCCGCGTTCGGCCTCCCGAATGTCTTCTTCATCCCCGCCGGCCTGGCGCTCCTGGCGGTGGCCGGGCTCGCCGCCATGGCGAGCCGGTATCCCGTTCGCTAGCCCCACGAAAGCTCATCCCGATGACATCGCTTGCTTCAACGCCCGCCCAGACCCATCCGCTTTCCGGCCGAACGGAACAGATCGCCACACGGGCCGTATTCCTCGTTGCCGGTCTTGCTCTCGCATCCTGGGCGCCGCTGGTGCCCTTCGCCAAGGCGCGCCTCGGCGTCGACGACGCGGCGCTCGGACTGCTCCTGCTTTGCCTCGGGCTTGGATCGATCGTGGCCATGCCGATCACCGGCGTCCTCGCCAGCCGCTTCGGCTGCCGCTCCGTGCTGGTAATTTCGGCCATCGTCTTCGCCCTCGTCATGCCCTGGCTCGTGCTGGCGAATTCGGTGATCGCGCTTGCGATCGTTCTCATCCTGTTCGGGGCCAGCGTCGGAACCTTCGACGTGGCGATGAACATCCAGGCGGTGATGGTCGAAAAAGACAGCGGCCGCCACATGATGTCGGGCTTTCATGGCCTCTTCAGTGTCGGCGGAATGTCGGGTGCGGGCGGGGTCAGCCTGCTTCTCGGCATGGGCCTCACCCCGCTGATGGTCACCTTGCTGGTCAGCGCCTTGCTGGTGGTGCTTGTGGTCACGGCCTATGCGGGACTGCTGCCCTATGGCAACCGGGAGGCCGAGGGAACGCCGCTCTTCGTCATGCCGCGCGGCATCGTCATCTTCATCGGCGTCCTCTGTTTCATCGTCTTCCTGGCGGAAGGCGCAGTCCTCGACTGGAGCGCGCTCTTCCTGATCTCGACCCAGGCCGTCGACCCGAGCCATGCGGGCCTCGGCTACACGATGTTCGCCGTCGCGATGACGTTCGGCCGGCTTACCGGCGACCGCATCGTCCGGACGTTCGGGGCGACGCGGGTGATGGTCATCGGCGGTCTGCTCAGCGCGGCCGGGTTCCTGATCGCGGTGTTCGCGCCGACTTCGTCGATCGCGCTTGCAGGCTTCCTGCTCGTCGGCCTTGGCGCCTCCAACATCGTGCCGGTGCTGTTCACGGCCGCCGGCCGGCAGACGCGCATGCCGCCGAGCCTGGCGGTCGCCGCGATCACGACGCTCGGCTATG
>JAFKJZ010000528.1 GCA_017305815.1 Hyphomicrobiales bacterium | reverse complement strand
GTTCGCGCCAGTCGAATCTCGCCGATGCCGGCAGCCCGGCGCGGCAGCGATGACAGGAGAAGCCGAGAATGACCCGTGCATCCCCCTGGTGGACGCCGCATGTCCATGCGGATCGCCGCCCCTTCCTGATGAAGCGCGGGCGCATCAAGGCAGCGGTGCACAACTGGTTCCAGCAGCGCGATTTCGTCGAGGTCGAATGCGGCATCGTCCAGGTCTCGCCCGGCAACGAGGCGCATCTGCATGCCTTCGCGACCGAGCGCGTCTTCCCCGACGGGACGCGCCAGCCGCTCTACCTGCATACCTCGCCCGAATTCGCGGCGAAGAAGCTGCTCGCCGCCGGCGAGAGCCGCATCTATACGCTTGGCCCGGTGTTCCGGAACCGTGAACTCGGGCCGCGCCACGCCTGTGAGTTCACTATGCTGGAGTGGTATCGCGTCGGCGAGCCCTACGAAGCGCTGATGCGCGATTGCGCCGAGCTTCTCGCCGTCGCGGCCGACGCCGCCGAAACGCGGCGCTTCACCCATCGCGGCTTCGAATCGGATCCGTTCGCCGAGCCCGAGCGCGTGACGGTGGCCGAAGCGTTCCTGCGCCATGCCGGCATCGATCTGCTCGCAACGCTCGACGCGAACGGCTCGGCCGACCGCGATGCGCTGGCGGCGCAGGCGACGGCAACCGGCATCCGCATCGTCTTCGACGACAGCTGGAGCGACATCTTCAGCCGCATCATCGCCGAGAAGGTCGAGCCCAATCTGGGGCAGGGGCGGCCAACGGTTCTCTGCGAATATCCTGTTGTCGAGGCGGCTCTGGCGCGCCCGAAGGCGGGCGATCCGCGTGTCGCCGAACGCTTCGAGCTTTATTGCTGCGGTGTCGAGCTTGCCAACGGCTTCGGCGAACTGACCGACCCGGCCGAGCAGCGTCGTCGCTTCGTCGCCGAGATGGACGAGAAGGAGCGCGTCTATGGCGACCGCTATCCGCTTGACGAGGATTTTCTAGCCGCGCTCGCCCTCATGCCGGAGGCGTCCGGCATCGCGCTCGGATTCGACCGGTTGGTCATGCTGGCGACCGGCGCGCCGCGTCTCGACGTTGTGATCTGGACACCGGCGGCCGAATGACCGAAAGAGTGCGGAATGTCGCGCTCACCCGTCATTCCGCTCGAAAAATCACTGACCCTGCGCTCCTCGGCCGCCTTGGTCGAGGCCGGCCTTGTGCCACCTTCGGCGCGCGAGGGGCTGGACCGCGTGGCGGAACGCTATGCGGTGGCGGTGACGCCGGCGATGGCGAAGCTGATCGAGGCGAGCGATCCCAACGACCCGATCGCGGCCCAGTTCGTGCCGACAACGGCCGAGCTGACGACGCTGCCGGAGGAGCGGGCCGACCCGATCGGCGATGACGCGCACAGCCCGGTGCCGGGGTTGGTGCATCGCTATCAGGACCGCGTGCTGCTGAAGCTCGTGCATGTCTGCGCCGTCTATTGCCGCTTCTGCTTCCGGCGCGAGACCGTCGGTCCCGGCGGCCCGACCATGCTGGGCGAGCAGGAACTGGAAGCGGCGCTCGACTATATCCGCGCGCGTCCGGAGATCTGGGAGGTCGTCTTCACCGGCGGCGATCCCCTGGTGATCGCGCCGCGTCGGCTGGCCGAGCTGCTGGAGCGGTTCCGCACCATCGAGCATGTCCGGATCCTGCGCTTCCATACCCGCGTGCCGGTCGTCGACCCCGCGCGGATCACGGCCGAGATCGTCGCCGCGCTGCGCAACACCGGCAAGACGGTCTATGTCGCCATCCATGCCAACCATCCGCGGGAGTTGACGGCGGAGGCCAGGGCGGCGCTGGCGCGGCTCGCCGATGCCGGCATCGCCATGGTCAGCCAGACGGTTCTCCTGAAGGGCATCAATGACGATCCCGAGACGATGGCGGCGCTGATGCGTGGTTTCGTCGAGGCGCGGGTGAAGCCTTATTACCTGCACCATGGCGACCTCGCGCCCGGCACCAGCCATTTCCGCACCTCGATCGCCGAGGGGCAGGCGCTGATGCGCGCCCTGCGTGGCCGCCTCTCAGGCTTGGCGCAGCCGACCTACGTCCTCGACATTCCGGGCGGTTACGGCAAGGTGCCGATCGGGCCGGACTATGTCGGCGAGGACGACACCGTTACCGACCCGAATGGCGGCGAGCACGCCTATCGATTCAACGACGCCGTCTGAGAGACCGCGTCGCCGCCGCTTGCGATCCAACGGCGCGCGGTGGCAGTGTCGTCAGACAATTCCGCATGAGGTTCCATCGTGTACCAGCCGCCCGCATTCCGTGAAGACCGGCTCGACGTCCTGCACGGGTTGATGCGCGCCCATCCGCTCGCCATGCTGGTGACGGCGGGCGAGGGCGGCCTGATGGCCAATCTGATCCCGTTCCTGATCGACCCGGCCGGTGCCGAGAAGGGCTTGCTGCGCGCCCATCTCGCCCGCGCCAACAACCAGCTGGCGGCTCTCCGGGCCGGCTCGGAAGCCATGGTGCTGTTCCAGGGGCCGAATGCCTATGTGACGCCGAACTGGTATGCGACCAAGGCCGAGACCCATAAGGTGGTGCCGACCTGGAACTACGCCACGGTGCATGCCTGGGGCACGCCGCGCATCCTCGAATCGACGGACTGGCTGCGCCAGCAGGTCGGCGAACTGACCGATGAGAGCGAGAAGGCGCAGGCGCATGCCTGGAGCGTCGACGATGCACCGGAGCCGTTCGTCGCGGCGCAGATGAAGGGGATCGTCGGGCTCGAGATCCCGATCGCGCGCATCGAGGGCAAGTGGAAGGTCAGCCAGAATCGTCCGGCGGCCGACCGCGAAGGCGTCATCGAAGGGCTGGGCCAGAGCGGGCACCCGATGGGCGAGCTGGTGGCCGAGCGCTACCGCGAAACCTCGGAATAAGCGTGCCCGCGCGGCCTCAGGCCTCTTCGGCGCGCGCGACACTGGCGGCCTTGGCGCGCCGCCGTTCGAAGCGGGCGAAGCCGGCATAGCGGCCGGGCTTGTGGTAGAACGCCAGCACGATGTTGAGGCAGATCACCGCGAAGACGGAGAGCGCCACCTGGCTCGGCTGGAGCAGCAGGAACGCCGCCGCCATGACGGAAAGATCGGCCGCCATCAGCAGTTTGCCGGCGCGCCAGCCATAGCGGTCCTGCAGATAGACCGCCGCCGTCGCGAAGCCGCCGATGCCGGCCTGATGACGGATCAGCGACAGCATGCCCATGCCGATCAGCAACCCGCCCATCGCCGCCGCCAGCACCGGGTCGATATGGCCGAAGGTGAGGAAGGACGGCAGCAGCGTGGTTTCGAGCGATAGCAGGGCTGTCGCGATCACCGAGCGCAGCAGGTAGAGGGGCCCGAAGGCGAGATAGGCGAAGATGAAGAACGGCACGTTGATGACGAAGAAGACGCTGCCGAAATCGAGCCCGGTCGCCTTGTTGGTCAGGAAGGCAATACCGGCAGTCCCGCCAATACCGAGCCCCGCCGCCTTCAGCATGGCGAGACCGTGCGCGATGAACAGCGTGCCGATCAGGAAGGCGAGCGCGTCGTCATAGAGCGAATGAGCAAGCTGCCGTTCGTCGTCCATTGGCCATCTCTCCGAGGCGCACCGATGAAATAGGACAGTAGTACTGTCTTATATCGCCGGCAAGCGGATATTGCGGTGCAGCATCGATCGGGCGATGCTGACGCGGCTGACGGATCGCCGGCGACGATCTAGCATGGCCGGCAGCGATGGGCCGGATTGACCACAGCCAGCCACAGGGGAAATCGATGAGCGAATTCAGGATCATCCGGGGTGGACGCCTGCTCGACGCGGCGGGGCGGGCGGCGCCGCTGCGCGATATCCTGATCCGCGACGGCGCCATCCTCGAGATCGGCGCTCCGGGTCTTGCCGCGCCGGACGACGCGGAAGTCATCGACGCCGGCCGGCATTTGCTGCATGCCGGCCTCGTCAACGGCCACACCCATGGCACCGGCGCGCTGACGCGCGGCTACCGCGACCGCTTCAATCTGGAGCTCCTGCTGCTGGCGACGCCGGCGCGCTTCGCCAACCAGTCGCTGGAGATGAAGTACCTCAACACCTATCTTGGCGCGGTCGAGATGGCGATGAAGGGCTGCACGCTCGCCTTCGACCTGACTTTCGGCCTGCCGGTCGCCTCTATCGAGGAACTGGAGGCGATGGGCCAGGCATATCGCGATGCCGGCATTCGCGCCGTGATGGCGCCGATGCTGGCCGACACCACGTTCTATCGCGGCATTCCGGGGCTGGTGGAAAGCCTGCCGGACGATCTGCGTGCGCTGGCGAAGATCGACGGCGCGCCGGCGACCGAACGCGTGCTGGCGCTGATGGGCGAGGCGCTGAAGCGCTGGCCGCATGACCGCGACCACGTCAAGCTCGGCATCGCCCCCACCATTCCGCTGGTCTGTTCGGACGAGCTGATGCTCGGCTGCGACCGGCTGGCGCGCGAGCACGGCACCGTCATCCAGAGCCATATCGGCGAGGCCAAGATGCAGGCCGTCTCGGCCATCGAAAAATATGGCAAGACCATGCTGGCTCGCGTCGACGACCTTGGCGTGCTCGGGCCGCATTTCTCCATCGCCCACGGCATCTGGCTCGACGACGACGACCTCCGTCGGGTCGCCGAAAAGGGCTCGTCCATCTCCCACAATGCCGGTAGCAACATGCGCCTCGGCTCCGGCATCGCCGATGCCCGGCGGATGCTGGAATTCGGCGTCAACCTCGCCATCGGCACGGATGGCGCCGTCTCGTCCGATAACCAGAACATGTATGAGGCGATGCGCGCCGCCGGCCAGGTCGCCGCCGTCCGCCAGCCCGATCACCGGCGCTGGCTGACCGCGCCAGAGATCATCGACGCGGCGACGCGAGGCGGGGCGCAGATGGCAGGCTTCGACCATGTCGGCGCCATCGCGGTCGGCAAGCGGGCCGACATCGTCTTCCTGAGCCTCGATCATCCCAACTGGATGCCGATCAACGATCGCTCGACGCAGCTGGTCTTCGCCGAGGATGCGACCGCCGTGCGCCATGTCATGGTCGATGGCCAGTTCATCGTCCGCGACGGCCGCCATCTCGCCTCCGACATGGCGTCGCTCGCCGACAAGGCCGAGGCGGCGCGCGACCGGATGCTGGAGCTGAACGCTGCCGAGATCGCCAAGGTCGAGACGCTGGAGGACGCGGTGACCGGCTTCTGTCGCGGGCTGTCGATGAAGCCCTATCGCGTCGAGCGCTACGCGGCGTTTCCCTGCGGCTGCGAGGAGGCCTCCGGCTTCGCGGCGACGCCGGCCTGACGCGCGGCAGAGCGGCGCGCCGATGTCTTCGCCGGCAGCAGGCGGCGGAAGATCGCCACGGCCAGCACGGCGAGCACGATGCCGCCGATGATCCAGGCGGGGCGGATGCCGGCGGCGGGATTGAAGTTGGTCGGCAGCACGCGGCTGAAGGCGACGCCGATCTTCAGATAATAGTAAAGCGCCTCGCCGAAGGCCGTCGCCACCGTCACGGCGGCGCCGAGGAGGAAGGTCGCCGGCAGCGTCGCGATCCGCGCCTCGCCGAACCAGGCCGCCAGCAGCCGCCAGCCGAGCAGCCAGACCGCGATCGCCGTGATGACGATCGGCTCGGTGACGCCGAGCTTCGACTGCAGGAAGAAGTGCAGCGCGGCCAGCAGGATGATCGGGTAGACGAGGTGGTGCAGGCGGCGCCAGTTGAGGCCACCCATGCGCTTCATCATGCCATTGGTCGAGGTGATCGCCAGCGGCGTCAGCAGGATCAGCACCATCAGCCCGATGGTGAGATACACGCGGGCGAAGATCTCGGAGACGACCTTCGGGACGTCCCAGGCGAGGTCGCCGGCATAGGCGACGAGGTGGATGATTCCATAGGCGAACACCGCATTGCCGAGGGTGCGGCGGACGAACACCAGTTCCGGCCAGCGCCAGACATGGCGCAGCGGCGTGATCGCCAGCGTCAGCAGCAGGAAGCGGACGGCCCAGAGGCCGGTCTGGTGGTTGATCTCGATCATCTGGCGCGGGCCGAGCGTGCCCATCAGTGCGCGCGCGACCAGCCAGAGGCCGGGCAGGAACACGCCGGCGAAGACGATCGCCTTCAGTGGCGAGAAATCGCCCTTCCTGTCCTGCCAAGGATAGAGGCGGGCGGCCGGCGCGGCGGATCGATTCATCGGGACCTCATGCAATCGCTGTCAGTCCTCTTACGTGACCAGACGGCGATTTGTGTCACCGGCGTGATCAGCTTTCCGTGAGCGGGCCCATTTCGGCCAGTCGTTCGAAGGCGGTGGGACGCGGCGGTTCGAGGCCCAGATGCGCCCGAATCCGCGCCGCGCACTCGGCCGGGCTGAGGCGGGACGTGTCGACTTCGAGGTCGTAGATGCCGGGAACATGGACCGCGTGTTGCCAGCGCAGGACGGGGGCGGGAACAGGCTCTTCCGCTGTGCCGACCGCGTAGAGGCCCTCGCGCCCCGCCTGTCCGGCATTGCGCCGCGCCATGATCGTTTCGATGGGGCAATGGACGCC
>JAFKJZ010000527.1 GCA_017305815.1 Hyphomicrobiales bacterium | reverse complement strand
CAACGGCAGCGTTGCCGATCTGATCGTTCCGGAGCTCTGAGATGACCGACGTCTTTATCTGCGACTATATCCGGACCCCGATCGGCCGCTTCGGCGGCGCGCTCGCCTCGGTTCGCGCCGACGATCTCGGCGCCGTTCCGCTCCGGGCGCTGGTAGCCCGCAATGCCGGCGTCGACTGGGAGGCCGTCGACGACGTGATCTTCGGCTGCGCCAACCAGGCAGGCGACGACAATCGCAACGTGGCGCGCATGTCGTCGCTTTTGGCCGGGTTGCCGGTCGGCGTTTCCGGCACGACGATCAACCGTCTCTGCGGCTCCGGCATGGACGCCGTGATCGCCGCTGCCCGCGCCATCAAGGCGGGCGAGGCGGAGCTGGTGATCGCCGGCGGCGTCGAGAGCATGTCGCGCGCGCCCTTCGTCATGCCGAAGGCCGAGGCCGCCTATTCCCGCAACGCAGAGATCTATGACACGACGATCGGCTGGCGCTTCATCAATCCGCTGATGAAGGCGCAGTATGGCGTCGATTCCATGCCGGAGACCGGCGAGAATGTCGCCGAGGACTTCGCCGTCTCGCGCGAGGACCAGGATCGCTTCGCGCTGGCGAGCCAGGCCAAGGCGGCAACGGCGCAGGCAAACGGACGGTTGGCGCGCGAAATCACGGCTGTAACCATACCGCAGCGCAAGGGCGATCCGGTCGTGGTCGATCGGGACGAACATCCGCGCGCCACCACGATCGAGGCGCTGGCCAAGCTGCCGACGCCGTTCCGCAAGGGCGGCAGCGTCACGGCCGGCAATGCTTCCGGCGTCAATGACGGCGCCGCCGCGCTGATCCTGGCCTCGGCGGAAGCCGCGAAGCGGCATGGCCTGACGCCGATCGCCCGCGTGCTCGGCGGGGCGGCGGCCGGCGTGCCGCCGCGGATCATGGGCATCGGCCCGGCGCCGGCCGCGAAGAAGCTGATGGCGCGGCTCGGGCTTAAGGCAGCCGATTTCGACGTGATCGAACTGAACGAGGCCTTCGCCTCGCAGGGGCTCGCGACCCTGCGCGATCTCGGCATCGCCGATGACGACGCGCGCGTGAACATCAATGGCGGCGCCATCGCGCTCGGGCATCCGCTCGGCATGTCCGGCGCCCGGATCACCGGCACGGCCGCGCTGGAACTGAGCCTGAATGGCGGCCGCCGTTCGCTCTCGACGATGTGCATCGGCGTTGGCCAGGGCATCGCCATCGCGCTCGAACGCGTCTGACCGGTCGATCGGGACGGCGTTCATCCACGATGGCGCCGTCTCCGACGATAGATGACCCGGCCGTCGACGACGGCCGGGACAAAGCCGTCACTTCCAGATCGGATTGGACCAGGCGCTGCGGCCGGTATCGTCGACGACGATCACGCGCAGCCAGGGGCTCTTTTCGAGCGGCGCCAGCGAGACGCGGGTGCGGGTCATGGCGATGCCGCTGCTGTGGCTCATCAGATAGCCCTGTCCGGCGACCAGCACGCGCGAAGCGGACGAGCAGCGGACCTCGACGGCGTCCGCCGTGACATCGATGTCGTCGATGCGCGGGCCCTGGGTCGAATAGAAGCTGCCGGCCTTGAGCGCCTCCAGGATGTGCTCGGGGCTGTTGCTCTCGGCCTTGAGCTCGATCCAGCCGCCGCCGAAATCGGCCGCCTTGAAGTGGGCGTCGTCGCAGGCGTAGGTCGTCAGGCGATGGCCCTTGTCGAGCAGGCCGTCGAGCAGATAGGCGCCATGGCCCTTGTCGTGCATGACCTGGCAGCCATGGTTGTAGATCTCGACCGAATGGGCGGCGTCGACCAAAGTCTCGGCATCGGCGAGCGACAGGCTGTACCAGCCGGGATGGGCGATGCCGACAAAGGCGCCGGCCGCCTTGGCGCGGCGGGCGAGCGCCGGCCCATCCTCGTCGGGCGTGGTCGGGGCGAAGTCGAGCGGCAGGCCGACAGCGACGAGGTGCCAGAGGTCGCTTACCTCGGTGCGCGGCGCATGGATCTCGGCGCCCTGCAGCATGGTGAAGCTCTCGTCGCTGAAGGCGCGCGTGTCGGTGACCGGGAAGTCGTACTGCTTCAGGAAATGGTCGGTGATCGACAGGAAGTCATAGCCGGACTGGCGGTAGGCCTGGATCACCGCCTCGACCGGGAGCGCGCCGTCGGAACGCGTGGTGTGGGTGTGGATGTTGCCGCGCAGGAAGCGGCCGGGCAGGGAGAAGGGAGCGATGCTGCTCATCGGGAACGGTCCTTTGTGCAATCGGGAAGGCTGGTTCAGGCAAGGGCAGCCGCGCTGGCGGAAAGCCAGGGCAGGGCGGCCAGTTCGTGGTGTTCAGTGAGGACCAGGTCGGCGCCGAGCGACAGCAGGCGCTGGTCGTGGCCGGGCAGGATGTGGCCGCCGCCGCAGAAGCCGACCACGCGCATGCCGGCGGCGACGCCCGCGGTGACGCCGGTGACGCTGTCTTCCACCACGAGGCATCTCTCGGGCGGGATGCCACCCATGCACTTCGCCGCGTGCAGGAACAGGTCGGGGGCGGGCTTGCCGCGCGCCACGTCGTCGGCGCTGAACACGCGTCCTTCGACCAGCGGCGCCAGCCCGGTGGCCGCGAAGGTGCAGCGTAGCCGCTCGTGGCCGCTGTTCGAGGCGACGCAATAGGGCTGGCCGAGGCCGCGCAGCAGCTCGGCGATGCCGGCGACCGGCTTCAGCTGCGACTGGAAGGCCGTCTCCAGCCGCTCCGCGACCATGGCCTCGAATTCCGGCAGCAGGGCCGTACCGTGCATGGCTTCCAGCTTGCGTCGGGTGGCGCCGGCGTCCAGGCCGACCAGCCCGGCGACGACATCCTCGACCGACATCGGCAGTCCGATCGCGCCGAGCGTCTCGCTGATCACCTGCGCGGCGAGGATTTCGCTGTCGACGAGCACGCCGTCGCAGTCAAATATGACAAGATCGATCAAGGTCTTACCTGATGAAAGGCCGCGCGTGGAAGCACGCGCGGCGGATGGCTTCTGTTGTGGGAAGCTCAGTTCGGCAACAGGGCGTTGGTCGCCTCGGTGATCTTGACGATGCCGTCCTCGGGGGAGACGTCGCCGCTCATCACCTGGCCGATGATGTCACGCTGCGTGCGCCAGATCTTCACGCCATTGGTGCCGGGGTAACCGCCCCAGGGCGCCGCGCGGGAGATCTGCTTGATGCTCGTGTACCAGTTCGGGTTCTCTTCGTAGAACTTGCCGAGATATTCCGGCGCAAGCGCCGCCTTGTTGGTGGGCATGTAGCCCGAGCCGAGCACGGCGATGGTCTGGCCTTCGGCGCTGGTCGCGAACTTGATGTATTCCCAGGCCGCGTCCTGCTTCGCCTTGTCCTTGGCCAGGATCATCATGCCGTTGCCGCCGGTCGGCACGACGCCCTTCTCCAGGTTGGAGACGGGGAAGGTCGAGGACATCAGCGTGAAGCGGGTGCCGATCAGGTCGGAGAAGCCGCGCGCGCTGTTCGGCGAGGCGAAGATGATGCCGAGCTTGCCGGCGGCGAACTGCTGGCGGGACTGCTCGAAATCGCGCAGCGTCATCTTGCCGTCGGTGACGAAGCTGCGGGCGAGCTTCAGAGCCTCGAGGCCCGAGCCATTGTCGAAGGCGACGCTCTTGTTGTCGTCCTTCATGACCTGCGCGCCCTGCTCGAGGATGAGCGAGCGCCACAGCCAGTCGTCCGGCCAGGCGTGGATGTCGTAGGCGAAGCCGTCGACGTCGCCGCCGGTTGCCTTGATCTTGGCGCCGAGCGCGATCATGTCCGACCAGTTGGTCGGGAAGTGATCGGGATCGCCGCCGGCCTGCTTCACCAGGTCGGCATTGTAGAAGACGATCGGCGTCGAGGCGTTGAAGCCGATGCCGTACTGCTTGCCGTCGACCTTGCCGAGATTGAGGATCGAGGGCTCGTAGTTGGCGTTGACCCACGCCTCGCCTTCCTTGGCCATGTAGTCGTCGAGCGCGATGACCTGGCCGCGCTTCTCGAGCTGATGCACGACTTCCGGCAGCAGGTGGTAGCCGGAGTGATAGACGTCCGGGAGGTTGTTGGTGATGGCCTCGCGCAGCAGCGCCTGGTGCTGCTCGTCATAGCTCGGCAGCGCGTTGCGGAACTTGATGACGATGTCGGGGTGCTTCGCCATGAACGCCGCCGCCACCTTCTCGTGGAAGACGTTGTGGGCGGGCATGAAGTGCTCGACTTCGATGGTGATCGGGTCGGCATGTGCCGTGGACGCGCCGAGCAGGGCGACCACGCCGGCCAGCGCGGCCTGCTTGAGGGTCTTCATCATTGGCTCCTTGAGGGTGGATGCGTAGGGCAGAGGGATCCGTCGCGGGCCCGACGATCGTCGGGCCCGGCATCTGGTGGAGTTCACTGGGGTGCGGCCGGATCGCCGGCCGCGGCGGTTACTTGACGCCGGTCATGGTGACGCCCTGGACGAAATGGCGCTGGGCGCAGAGGAAGAGGACCACGAGCGGGGCGGTGAGCAGGGTGGCGGCCGCCATCAGGGCGCCGAAGCTGGAACCGAGGTCGGTGTCGGAGAAGTACATCATGCCGAGAGGCGGCGGCGCGAGCTCCGGGCTGGTGACGACGATCAGCGGCCAGTAGAGGTCGTTCCAGTGCGCGGTGATGGAGAAGACCGCGAAGGCGGCGATCGCCGGGCTGGCGCTCGGGACGACGACGCGCCAGAGGATTTCCAGTTCGCCCATGCCGTCGAGCCGCGCCGCGTGGATGATGTCGTCCGGGAAGGAACGGAACACCTGGCGGAACAGGAAGATCGCGAAGACCGACAGGAAGAACGGCAGCATCAGCGCGAAGTAGCTGTCGAGCGTGCCGGTGAAGGCGAGGCCCATGTAGAGCGGCAGCGCCGGCACCTGCACGGGCACGCAGAGGGCGAACAGCACGAGCGCGAACAGCAGGCCGCGGCCGCGGAACTCGTATTTCGCCAGCGCATAGGCGCAGGGGATCGCCGTCAGCAACTGCACCGCGAGGATGCCCGCGCAGATCACGACGCCGTTCAGCATGAAGCGCAGCAGCGGCGCCTTGGCGAAGGCTTCGCGGAAATTGTCGAAGCCGGCAAATGTCTGCGGCAGCCAGTGGAAGGTGGCAGAGAAGACTTCGGGCGACGGGCGGAAGGCGGTGAGCACCATCCAGTAGAACGGAAACAGCATAGCGAAGGCGCAGGCCAGCAGCACGGCGTGCATGACGAGCTGGCCGGGGGTGAAGCCTGCCCGCGTGAGGAAGGAGGCGGAGCGCGACATCAGTAGTGGACCTTCCGTTCCAGAACCTTCGCCTGGATCAGCGACAGCAGGAGGATGATGCCGAGGAAGACGACCGTGATCGCCGAGGCGAGGCCGATCCGCATGTACTGGAAGCCCTCGAGGTAGTTGACGTAGAGCAGCACGTCGCTCGCCCCCTGCGGCCCGCCCCGGGTCAGCACCGCGACGGTGTCGAACACTTTGAAGGCGGTGATCGAGGTGGTGATGATGACGAACATCGTGGTCGGCCCGAGCATGGGCAGCGTCACGGTGAAGAAGCGCTCGATCGGGCCGTCGATGCCGTCGACGGCCGAGGCCTCGTAGAGCTCCTGCGGGATCGCCGTCAGGCCCGCGGTGAACAGCACCATGTTGAAGCCGGCGAGCGACCAGACGCCGATGATGGCGAGAGCGGGCATCACCAGCGACGGATTGCCGAAGAACTCCATTGCCGGCAGGCCGAAGGCGGTCAGCAGATGGTTGACTGGGCCGATCGTGCCATGGAGCAGGTATTTCCATACCGTCGCCATCGCGATCAGCGTCGAGGTAACCGGCAGGAAGAAGGCGATCTGGTAGAGCTTGCGGCCGTGCTTCAGTCCATTGACCATCACGGCGAGCAGGAGGCCGATCACCACCGAGGCGGGAACGACCAGCGCGACATAGTAGATCGTGTTGAACAGGGCCTTCCAGAAGCTCCGGTCCTTCCAAAGCGTGACATAGTTGTCGAAGCCGAGGAAGGAATAGTCGAGGGCGCCGAGCTCGTAGTCGGTGAAGCTCATCGTAACCATCACCGCGATCGGCAACAGCAGCGTGCCGACCAGCAGGATGACGGAGGGCGTGGCGAACCAATAGGCGACGGAGGGTGCGATCTCGGCGCCGAGCCGGCGCCGCGATGCGGTGCGGCTCGCGCCGGAGGAAAGAACCATGGCCATGATCAGGCTCCCACCGCCCTGCGGCCCATGGCGAAGTTCATCAGCTCGGTCGGGGCCGCGCCCTGCAGGCCCGGCAGCCGCTTGCCGTCGGCGCCGAACAGGAGGGCCGAACCGGCGCGCGCGCCGATCGCGACGTTCTCGTTCAGGCGGCCGTTTGCCTGCAGCTTCTCGAGATCCGCCGCCGAGACGCGCAATGTCATGTTCTTCTTGCCGCCGGCGTCGTGCCGCATGTGGAGCAGCACGTCGTGGCCGAGCCGCTCGATGCGTTGCAGGCGGCTGTCGATGACGATCTCGGACGAGCCGTCGTCGATGGCGAGCACTTCCGGCCGCAGGCCGACCGCGAGCGCCCCGACCGTCTCCGCGCG
>JAFKJZ010000526.1 GCA_017305815.1 Hyphomicrobiales bacterium | reverse complement strand
CCTGACGGTGGAGGCGAATGTCGGCTACGGCCTCGCCGTGCGCGGCACGCCGCGGGCCGAAACGGCGAAGCGCGTCGCCGACGCGCTCGAGCTGGTCCAGCTCGGCCATCTCGGCAAGCGTTTCCCGGCCCAGCTTTCCGGCGGCCAGCGCCAGCGCGTGGCGCTCGCCCGCGCCATCATCTGCCGGCCGCGCCTGATCCTGCTCGACGAGCCGCTCGCCGCGCTCGACGTCGAGCTGCGCCGCCACATGCAGACCTTCCTGAAGTCGATCCAGACCGAGATCCGCACCACCTTCCTGTTCGTCACGCACGACCAGGAGGAGGCGATCGCGATGGCCGACCGGATCTGCGTGATGAGCGCCGGCCGCATCGAGCAGATCGGCTCGCCGCACGAGGTCTATTACCGGCCCGGCACCGAGTTCGTCGCCAAGTTCTTCGGCGAGAACAATCTCGTTCCCGGCACGCTCGGACCGGTCGACGGCGCGACCCGCGCGATCGACACCGCCATCGGCCGGCTCGTCTGCGCCGTCGACGGCCAGCCGCAGATCGCCGCCCTTCCCGCCGGCAGCCCGGCGCTTGCCGTGTTCCGGCCGGAAGCGGTCGGGATCGGCAATGGCGCCGGCGACGGCAACCGCATCGCCGCCCGCATCGCGCAGGTCGCGTTCGGCGGCGCCTCGACCATGGTGAACGCCGCCGCCATCGACCAGCCGCAACAGGTCTTGAAGGCGCGCCTCCAGAGCCGCCCGGACGGCACGGCGCTCTCGCAGGGCGAGACGGTCGCCTTCACCGTCCCCACCAGCGCCTGCCGCCTGGTGCCGGCATGAGCGACAGCGCCGCCTCCGCCGGACCGAGCCGGCTGACGCCCTGGTTCGCCACCTTCGCCGCCTTCGTGGTGCCGTTCGGTTTCGTGCTGGCGCCGATGGCGCTCTTCCTCGTCTATTCGTTCTTCAGCGTCGACCATGGCAGCATCGTCTTCTCGCCGACGATCGCCAACTATGTCCGCTTCTTCACCGACCCGGTGTTCCTGCCGATCTTCTGGCGCACCTGCCTGCTCTGTCTCGCCGTCGCCCTGCTCTGCGTGCTGTTCGCCTTCCCGGTCGCCTATTTCCTGACGACGCTGCGCGGGCGCAGCCGCTACATGCTGCTGGTGCTGCTGCTCGTGCCGCTGCTGATGAGCTACGTCATCAAGATCTACGCGGTGCGCAGCATCCTCGGCGGCAATGGCGTGCTGAACCGCGCCCTGCTCGCGACCGGCCTCATCGACAAGCCGTCCATGCTGTTCGTCTTCAACCTGAACGCCGTGCTGCTGACTCTCACCGTGCTGCTGATCCCGTTCGCCGTGCTGCCGATCTTCCTGTCGCTGGAGCGAATCCCGAAGGCGCTCCGCCATGCCTCGGCCGATCTCGGCGCCACCAACGCCCAGACCTTCTGGCGCGTGACGGTGCCCCTGAGCCTGCCCGGCACGCTGTCGGCGATGAGCTTCGTCTTCGTGCTGGCGATCGGCGATTTCCTGACGCCACAAATGGTCGGCGGCCAGTCCGGCTTCACCTTCGGCCGCATCATCTACAGCCAGTTCGGAACCGCCTTCAACTGGCCGTTCGGTGCGGCGCTCTCGGTGATCCTCGCCGCCGTCGTGATCCTGGCGATCCGCCTCGGCGGCCGGGTCGAAAGCAGCCGCGGGAGGATCCAGTGATGCGGTTCGCCGACAGGGCGGCCCCGGCGCTGCTCGTCACCCTCACCACCTTCGTCTTCATCCTGCTCTACGGCCCGCTGCTGGTGCCAATCGTCTCGTCCTTCTTCAGCGTCAGCCACGGCATGGTGGACTGGTCGCAGCCGACGACCTCGGCCTATGCAGACCTGACGCGCAACGAGAGCGTGCTGTCGGCGCTCTGGACGACGCTGATCGTCGGCGCCGGCGCCGTCGTGCTGTCGGTCGCCCTCGGCACCGGGCTGGCGCTCTACTATGCGTCACCCAACGCTCGCGGCCGCCAGTTCCTGCAGTTCATCATCTTCCTGCCCTTTCTGATGCCGCCGATCATCACCGGCCTGGCGCTGCTGATCTTCTTCCGCCAGGTCGAATTCGAGCGCTCGCTGCTGACCATCATCATCGGCCACACGGTCTTCGTGCTGGCGCTGGTCTACCGCACCATCCTGACGCGGCTGCAATCGCTGAGCGGCAGCCTCGTCGAGGCGTCCTACGATCTCGGCGCCAGCGGCTGGCAGACCTTTCGCCTGGTGCTGCTGCCCAACCTCTCCAGCGCCATGGTCGGCGCCGCCATCCTCGCTTTCGCGCTCTCCTTCGACGAAACGATGATCACGCTGCTCGTCACCGGCACGCAGAGCACCCTGCCCGTGCGGCTCTGGGCGATGATGCGGCTCGGCTTCACACCCGACATCAATGCGCTCGTCGCGCTGGTGCTGCTGTTCACGACCGTGCTCTGCCTGATCGCCGTCCGCTACCTGATGCCGGCTTCCGCCGTGGCGGGATCGGACGACAACTAGGCTCCAACCGATCGCGCCTGCCATGGCGCGATCGGCACCGGCTGCCCCAGGCAGCCCGGCGACTTTCCCCGGCATTTCTTCGCGAGCGGCTTGCCGCGAACCGCCGACGCGTCCTGCGCGACCGTGGCGGCGCGATGACGCATGCCTTCCTTCCGGCCGACTATCGATAATCGTTGGATAGCGCCCGCTTCCGCGCCTCGGCGCGGGTGGCGGCGCTGCGTCGCGTGGAATGGCGCGGCCCGCCCGTCGCTCCGCGAGCGGGGATAATATTCCATGATATGGAATGAAGATGTTTCGTATTATCCAGTGGAATGCTGCAGAGCTCTTCACCTGCCGCATGCCTCTTGCATTCGCGCGGGATCCTATTCAAACTGCTCCAGACTAGCATGATTTTTCATTCTACATTGTAGGACGAAGTCTTGAGCAAGAGAACCGGGGCGAGGCGGAACGACACGGTACTGCGGTGGGATCGACGGATCCATACCGCATCCGGGCACGGCGCCCGGGCCTTCGAGACATCGCAATAGATCCGTCCGCCGCAGCGTGGCGGACACGGCCCGTCATCCGGCGCTGGCTGCCGGCCATCGGGCCAAGACGAATGTGGCAAGTGACACGTCAGATCACGCCACAACGAGACGTTCGAACGTCCGGTACTTCCAGAAGGGGAATTGGGACATGCAGGGAAAACTGAATTCGATCACCAAGCGCCTCGGCCTGCTGACGGCTGCCGCGGCGTTCTTCGCCGGCGCCCTCGGGGGCCTGGCCCCGACGGCAGAGGCCGCCTCGCCGCGCGCGGCCGAAAACAAGATGATCCTCGTCGCCCGGCAGGATCCCGGCACGCTCGACTTCGTCAAGAGCAACCTGACCGCGATGCGGCTCTGGATCCCGGCCAACGTTGTCGAGCCGCTCGTCTATTTCAACAAGGACGGCAGCGTCGAGCCCGGCGTCGCAGAGAGCTGGACGATCAGCGACGACAAGCTGACCTACACCTTCAAGATCCGCGACACGACGTTCTCGAACGGCGCGCCGGTGACGGCCGACGACGTCGTCTTCTCGCTCAACACCATGAGCAAGAGCCCGGTCGTCGACTACGCCGCCGCCTATGAAGCGGTGAAGTCGATCGAGAAGCTCGACGACCACACGGTCAAGGTCACCCTCTCGCGGCCGAGCCAGAACTTCTGGCAGGGCATGGGCACGATCTCCAGCCTGATCCAGCCCGAGGCGAACGCGGCCAACATCGCCACCAACCCGATCGGCACCGGCCCGTACAAGCTCGCCAACTACACCACCAACAGCGCCTTCGAGTTCACCGCCAACCCGACCTACTGGGGCAAGAAGCCGGCGATCGAGAACGTCACCGTCCGCATCATCACCGACGGCACGGCCGGCCTCAACGCGCTCGAGGCGGGCGAGGTGGATTCGCTCCCCGTCATCACGATCGACCTCTGGGAGCAGCTCTCCAAGCGCGAGCTCGACAAGAAGTACACGCTCGTCACCTATCCGCAGGTGGGCGAGCCGACCTATGCGGTGCTGAACCAGAAGCTCGACAAGGGCCTGCGCGAGACCATCGCCAAGACGCTCGACCGCCAGTCCTACAACGACGCCTTCGGCGCCGCCTGGGGCGCGGAGAACACCTGCACCTTCGCGCTGCCGAACCAGGTCTGGTACTCGCCGGAAAACGCCGAGACCTGCCCGTTCCCCTATGACATGGAAGGCGCGATGGCGACGATCGCCGAGAAGGGCTACGCGAGCACGCCGCTCGAATACGCCTCGCTTAGCGACGTGCCCGACCTGTCGCTGCCGGCCGATATCATGGTTCCGGCCATGCAGGCCGCCGGCTTCAACGTCACCCGCAACGCGATCGACCTCGCCCGTTATTCGCAGCTGATCTTCCAGGGCCGGCCGCCGCAGTTCGACGTCACCATCATGTCGGGCGACGCCAACCCGGTTCAGTTCGCCTGCCCGGATCCGTCCAAGGCCGGCTGGAGCACCTATTGCTCGGCCGAATATACCAAGGCGCTCGCCGATGCTGACGTCGCCCTGACGCAGGAAGACTATGTCGCGAAGATGAAGCAGGCCGCCGACATCCTGCGCAAGGATGCCGTCATCATCCCGCTGATCGCCAAAAAGGGCGTCGGCCTGTTCAATCCCGACCTGAAGGGTTTTGAAGAGCCGCGCGTCAACGTCGCGATCGAGCTCAACAAGCTGCACTGGTAAGCCAGCCAGTCCAAGACCGGCCGTCGCCCGCCTGCGGGCCGGCGGCGGCCGCATCCGACGATCCTCTCCGGGAAAGCTTGATGGCGATCTACGTCCTGCGCAAACTGGTGTTCTTCCTGGGCGCCATCTTCATCGCCTCGGTGGCGATCTTCCTGCTGATCCGGGGCGCCGGCGGCAATGTCGCCGCCGTGGTGCTCGGCAAGGGCGCGACGCCCGAGGCGATCGACGCGCTCGCCCACACCTATGGCCTCGACCGCCCGCTCTTCGTCCAGTATTTCGACTGGATCGGCAACATGCTTTCCGGCGATCTCGGCCGCTCCTTCCGCACCAATGAGCGCGTCTCCGACCTCGTCACCGCCCGCCTTTCCGTCTCGATCCCGCTGGCGCTTTCGGGCCTGATCCTCGGCCTCCTCATCGCCATTCCCGTCGGCACCTACGCCGCGCGCAATGTCGGCACGCCGTCCGGCGCCATCCTCGCGCTGGTGAGCCAGGTCGGCGTCGCCGTGCCGGTGTTCTGGGCCGGCATCCTGCTCTCGCTCCTGTTCGGCGTCCGGCTCGGTTGGCTGCCGACCGGCGGCTGGACCGACTGGTCGGTCAGCCCCTGGGGCGCCATACGCTCGCTGGTGCTGCCGGTGCTGTCGCTCGGCCTGATCATGGCCGCCGTGCTGATCCGCTATGTCCGCTCCGCCGTGCTCGACGTCATGAACCAGGACTATCTGCGCACGGCGCGCGCCGTCGGCATGACGCGCACCGAGGCGCTGCTGAAAGTCGGCCTGCGCAACGCCTCGCTGCCGCTCGTCACCATCGTCGGCCTGCAGATCGCCGAGCTGATCGGCGGCACGGTGATCATCGAGACGGTGTTCTCGCTGCCGGGCCTCAGCCGCATGATGCTCGCCAACGTCGCCGCCCGCGAGGTGATCGTCGTGCAGTCGACGGTGATGCTGATCATCATCTTCGTCATCGCCGCGTCGTTCTCTGCAAGAAACGACCCCTCATCGATTTGCTTGACCGAAGAAGGCGCGGGCTGCGAACCGTCCCTGGCCAGGGCGAATGCGGAAACGCCAAGACCGAACCCGAGCGCTAGAGCGAGTGCCCCAAGCCTCATATGATCGCTACTCTTCATTTCCGGCTCTCCCTGCCAAAATTTGACCTTCATGGAGGTGGACGGTCGGGAGAGCGAAAAATTCCGACGACCAAACTTATTTTTTGAGGATTAGCCGAAAGGAACTCCGACTGGGCTCGATAATTCCTGCCGTGGACCCTTGACGAGCGCTGACTTCGAGGCGCCTGCACATTATTCCGTTGTAACGGGCAATGTTGGCAAGAAGCAGTGTCAACGCCGGAGCGATTGTGCAGCGGTTGGCCGGAATAAAAACGCGCAGCACCGACGCAAGCGCCGGCGAATTGACATCTCGTGGTCCAAAGCGGCTACTCAAAGCGCCTTTGGCGTCGCGGCTCTGTCGAACAAATTCCCAAGTCGATGCCGCAGCAAGTGATCGATCGAGAATGTCCCTGCTCCACGGCAAAGCGGGGCCAGTAGCATCCCACTGGATGCGGGTGGTCGGCTTGAGGATAGATAAACACCTTGAGGCTCGACCCTCAGCTTTTCCTGAAGACGCCGAACCGGCGTACTGGCCACGCCCCCGCCACGAGGGCACAATAGATCTTGAACCTGGTCGGCTTTAGAGGACCTCGCGGCGCGTAGAGGCGGCACCCCGCTCCGTTTACCCGAGCCTGATCGAACTCACCACTGAAAGCTAGAACGGCACCGACAATGACGAGCACGCAGACCCCCATCCCGCCCCATCCACCGAGCCATTTACGCGCCGTTCCAGTAGCGGAAGAGTAAGGCCGTGCACCGGTCAATCTCTC
>JAFKJZ010000525.1 GCA_017305815.1 Hyphomicrobiales bacterium | reverse complement strand
CCGGCGGCAAGCTGCTGCCCGCGGATCTCGCCGCCGCCATCGCCGCCTATCCGGCCGAGGCGCTGCATCACGGCCAGCCGGCGGCCGTCTCGATCAGCCAGCTGACGGAGGCGGGCACTGCCTATACGCCGGCGGAAATCGCTGAGATCGCCGCCGTCGCCCATGGCGCCGGCCTGCCGCTGCACATGGACGGCGCCCGATTCGGCAATGCCGTGGCGGGGCTCGGCGTATCGCCGGCGGAAGCGAGCTGGCGCTCCGGCGTCGATGTGCTGTCCTTCGGCGGTTCCAAGAATGGCTGCTTCGCCGCCGAGGCTGTGGTGTTCTTCGATCCCGGGAAGGCGCGCGGCTTCGAGTTCCACCGCAAGCGCGCTGGCCAGCTGTTCTCGAAGAGCCGCTTCGTTTCGGCCCAGTTCGCGGCCTATCTCGATGGGGATCATTGGCTGGATATGGCGGCGCACGCCAATGCGATGGCGCAGCGCCTCGCCGACGGTCTCGTGGCGGCCGGTTCGGCCGTCCCGCTGCGGCCGCTGGGCAACGAGATCTTCGCTACGCTTTCAAAGGCTGCGGACGGGCGGCTGCGCGCGGCCGGTGCGAGCTACTATGAATGGCCGCCGGCAGGACTGATTGCCGCACCCTTGGACAATGACACCATTTTTGTGCGGCTGGTGACCAGTTTTCGTACTGACGAGGCCGATGTGGAGCGCTTCGTGCAAATAGTTTCGGCAGTTGATGCCTAAAATAAAGGCGCCCCACTGGCGTGGGGCGCCCGTTCAACGGAGTGCGCGGGTCGCCGTTCAGGCGGCCTTGGCCTCGATCTGCTGGCTGGTTTTCTTGCCGCTGGTGATGGCGATCGTGCGCGGCTTCATCGCCTCCGGGATCTCGCGGACGAGATCGACGTGGAGGAGGCCGTTCTCGAGGCTGGCGCCCTTCACTTCCACATGGTCGGCGAGCTGGAAGCGGCGCTCGAACGAGCGTCCGGCGATGCCGCGATAGAGCACTTCCGATTCCTTGCCGTCCTCGGGCTTCTTCTCGCCCTTCACGGTCAGCGTGTTCTCACGCGACTCGATCGACAGTTCGCTGTCGCCGAACCCGGCTACCGCCATGGTGATGCGGTAGGCGTTCTCGCCGGTGCGCTCGATGTTGTAGGGCGGGTAGCCCGGCACGCCGGCGTCGACGCCAGAGGCCTGGTCGAGAAGGGAAAAGAGCCGGTCGAAGCCGACGGTGGAGCGATAGAGCGGGCTCAGGTCAAACGTACGCATGGGTGTCCTCCTTGGAGCGACGGGGTTCGAAATTCACGCCGGCTCCGCCATCTCGGCCGGGCCGCGTGTCTCACTCGCGGACCCGGTATCGGCATCCGCTGATTGGATGTGGGGATGGGGCAAAAGCTGTTCAAGGGCCGGTCCAATTCGGCTGAACGCCACATGAACGACCCATTCCAATGGCGTTCAGGCGGCTGCGGATAGCTTCACCATCAAGACCGGCGATGCACAGATCGTCCGGCTCATCCGCTGGAGAAAGACCCATGATCAAGGCCATTCTTGCCACCTCTGCTCTGATCGGCGCGCTGGTCCTGCCGATCGCCGCGCAGGCCCAGGACTATCGCTTCGAGGGCGGCCGCGGCGGATACAATGACGACCGCGGCTACCGGGACGATCGCGACTATCGCCGCCCGCCGCCTCCCCGCCGCCAGCTCGACGGCCGCCAGATCTACCGCGTGCTCGCCCGCCAGGGTTATGCCCGCATCGACATCGTCAACCGCCGCAGCGACGTCTACATCGTCCGCGCCATCGGCCCGCGCGGCCGCGACGTGATGCTGGTGGTGGATTCCTGGTCCGGCGAGATCCTGCGCCGCCGCGTGATCGAGAATGACTGGCGCGGTGATCGCGGCTGGCATGGCGGCTGGGGCAATGACTGGCGCCGCTGGTAAGCGCAGGGCGCACTGACCTGCTGGTCGATCTCGAATCCGCCCCCCGCGCGAGGTCGGCCTGTCAGCCGGCGACATCCCCGGATGTCGCCGGTTTCTTCGTTTCGGCCTTCGCACCGGTGCGCAGCCGTCGCTTGTCGCCTTCCGGTTGCTCGGCTAAGACCGGAGGACCCACGATGCCATGCTCGAATGCGGAACTGCGCGGCGGATGAGTCTGCAATCCTTTCCCGACAACCCCGTCCCGACAGGCGCTGCCGAACAGACGGTCATGACCGCCGACGGGGTCAGGCTGCGCGCGGCCGTCTGGCGGCCGGAAGGACGCCTCAAGGGCACCGTCTGCATCGTCCATGGCCGCGCCGAGGCGATTGAGAAATATTACGAGGTCGTCGGCGAACTGCTGGAGCGCGGCTTCGCGGTCGCGAGCTTCGACTGGCGCGGGCAGGGTGCTTCCGAGCGCCGCCTGCAGAATCCGCGCAAGGGCCATGTCGATGACTTCGTCGAATATGAGCGCGATCTCGAGGCCTTCATCGAAACGGTGATGCTGCCGGACTGTCCGCCGCCCTATTTCGTGCTGGCGCATTCGACCGGCGGGCTCGTCTGCCTCCGACTCGCCAGGCGCCGGCCGCAGGCCTTCTCCCGCATGGTGCTGGTGTCGCCGCTGCTCGATTTCGGCGGCTTCGCGCCGTCGCGCGGTTTCATCAATTTCGCCGCCGGCGCCTTTTCGCTGCTCGGGCTCGGCGACGCCCTGCCGCCCGGCGCCCGCATCGCCGAGGTCGACGAGCGCGGCTTCAAGGGCAACCCGCTGACGAGCGACCCGCGCCGCTTCGACCGAACGATCGCGATCGCCAAGGCGCGGCCGGAGTTGACTGTCGGCGCGCCGACCATCGCCTGGCTGCATGCCGCCTGCCGGGCGATGAACGAGGCCTCCAATCCCGCCTTCGCGGCCGAAATCCGCATTCCGACGCTGATGATCGCCGCCGGCGAGGACAAGGTCGTGTCACCGCTGGCGATCGAGCGCTTCGCGCGCGAGATGCGGATCGGGTCGCAGATCGTCATCCCCGGGGCGCGGCACGAGATCCTGATGGAGCGCGACCCGATGCGCGGCCTGTTCTGGGCCGCTTTCGACGCGTTCGTTCCCGGCTCCGACAGCTAGCGCTGCTCGCGGCCGGGGCGCGCGGCGGTGTCGGCCGTCGACAGGCCATTCGATTTCGTCGTGTCGAGAATCACCATGGTCGAGGTCTCGGCGACGCAGGGGATCGCTTGCAGCGCGGCCGAGATGAACTGGCGCAGCGCCTCGATATCCTTGACCCAGACCCGCAGCAGATAATCGACGCTGCCGGTGACCAGCAGGCACTCGGTGATTTCCGGCCGGTCTTCGATCGCGCTCAGGAACTGGCTGGCGGCGTCCGGCGTCTGCTTGGCGAGGCGGACGGAGACGACGACGCAGATCGACAGCCCCAGCGCCAGCGGGTTTATCCTTGCCGAATAGCCCTGGATCACGCCGCTATCCTCCAGCCGCTTGATGCGCCGGCTGCACGGCGTTGGCGACAGGCCGACGCGCTCGGCCACCTCCAGGTTGGAGATGCGTCCGTCCGCCTGCAGCACGGCCAGGATGCGGCGGTCGATCGAGTCGAGTTCGACCATTGGCGTTTTTCACTCCCAGGGCGACGTTTCAGAGCGAGTTCTTGCAGGGATGCCCCGTCGAGGGTTGAAAATTGCACGGATTCACTCGGCATTCGAGCGCTAATGTCTAGCAAACAAGGGAGATGACGATGACGGCCTATGTGATCGCGACCATGTCGATCCACGATCCCGCGACCTACAAGAAATACACCGACCGCACGCCGCCGATCGTCAAGCGGCACGGCGGGCGCTTCCTGACCCGCGGCGACGAGGGTTTCACGGCCGAGGGGACGCCCTTCACCGATCGCATGGTGATCCTCGAATTCCCGAGCAAGGCGCATGTCGACGCCTGGATCAAGGATCCCGACTATGTCGAGGCCTGCCAGTTCCGCTACGCCGCCTCGACCGGCCGGATGATCGTTCAGGAAAGCCGCGGCAATACCGAGGATCCCGATCCCCGGCTCTAGCCGCCGGGGCTGGCGCTCCGCCTTTCGATTTCCGACATTCGAGGATTCATGACTATGGCGAGCGCCAAGACCAACAAGGCCCGGCCCGCGACGGCGCAGTGGCTTCGCTCGAGCAACGACATCTCGCAGCAGTTCCTCGCCTTCGGCGGGCGGGCGGATGTCGTCAGCCTCGCCGGCGGGCTGCCGGCGGCCGAGCTCTATCCGGTCGCCGATGTCGAGGCGGCGGCGCGTTCGGCGATCGCCCGCCACGGCTCGACCATCATGGAATATGGCCCGGTCGAGGGTCTGCCGGCGCTCCGGCAGCTGATCGCTGCGCGCGTCGCGGCCGAGACGGGCGGCAATTTCACTGCCGCCAACGTGCTTCTGACCACCGGCTCGATGCAGGCGCTCGACCTGATCGGCAAGGTGCTGGTCGATCCGGGCGAACTGATCGTCGCGCAGGCGCCGACCTATCTCGGCGCCCTCGACGCCTGGCGTCCGCGCGCGCCGAGCTATCTGCCGCTCGACTGGACGCTGCAGGATCCGGGCTTCGATGCCGCGCTCGAAAAGGCGAAGTTCGTCTATTCGGTGCCGAACTACTCCAACCCGACCGGCGTGCTGGTATCGCAGGAGCGCCGTGTCGCCCTGCTCGACAAGGTGCTCGCGGCGGGCACCTGGCTGGTCGAGGACGATCCCTATCTCTCGATCCAGCTCGATGGCTCGCCCGGGCCGAGTATCCTGAGCCATTCCGTCGCTCGCTCGACCAGCCCGGGTCCCTATGACGGCCCGGTGATCTATCTCGGCACGGTGTCGAAGAGCCTGGTGCCGGGCCTGCGCGTCGGCTGGGTGGTCGCCGAGGCCGGCATGATCCAGAACCTGGCGCTGACCAAGATGGCGAGCGACCTGAGCGGCAGCCTGCTGACGCAGGCGATCGCGCTCGAACTGATGGAGCGCGACTTCGACCACGAGCATTCGAGCGCCATCGTGCCGGTCTATCGGGAGCGTCGCGACGCGCTGCTTCGCGAGGCGGCGCTGCGGCTCTCCGACTGGTTCGAGTGGGAGGTGCCGGTCGGCGGCATGTTCGTCTGGATGCGCTCGAAAGACAGCGCCATCGATACCGACGCGCTCTACAAATTCGCCGTCGAGGAGAAGGTCGCCTATGTGCCGAGCAGCGTCTTCGACTTCACCGGCGAGAACCGCTTCGCCATGCGGATCAATTTCACCCGCAGCTCGCCCGAGGTGATCGCCGAAGGCGTGCGCCGGCTCGCGCGCGCGGTCGAGCATTATCTGTCGGCCCGCCAGCAGCTCGAAGGCGCCGCCTAGGGCGTTTTCCCGGCAAGCTCCCCTGTGGCAATGGCGGCCTGTTTCTGCGAGCCTGCCCATCTTTCAAGGAACAGGACTACTCGGCCATGGATCTGAAACTGAACGACAAGACCGCGCTCGTCTTCGGCGGCTCGCGCGGGCTTGGCCGCGCCGTCGCCGCGGAGCTCGCGGCCGAGGGCGCGACGGTGGTGATCGTCGCCCGCGACGCCGCCCGCGTCGAGAAGACCGCTGCCGAGCTCGGCGTGATCGGCCTCGCCGGCGATGTCTCGAAGCCGGGCGCGAGCCGCGTCCTGGTCCGCCAGGCGGCGGAGAAGCTCGGCCGCGGCGTCGACATCCTCGTCACCAATACCGGCGGGCCGGCGCCCGGCAATTTCGAGCAGATCACCGACGCCGCCTGGCAAGCCGGCTTCGACAATCTCTGGATGAGTTTCGTCGAGAGCGTCGGCGAGGCGCTGCCGTCGATGAAGGCGAAGGGCTTTGGCCGCATCCTCGCCGTCACCTCGGTCGCGGCGCGCGAGCCGCAGCCGGGCCTCGTCGTCTCGAACGGCCTGCGCGCCGGCCTGCTCGGCCTTGTTAACGCGCTCAGCCGCGACGTCGCGGCGGCGGGCATCACGGTGAACGCGCTGCTGCCCGGCTACACCAATACCGACCGGATGAAGGAAGTCGGCGTCACCAGCGCCTCCATGGGCTCGAAGATCCCGGCCGGCCGCATCGGCGAGCCGGAGGAATTCGCGGCGCTTGCCGCCTTCCTCGCCTCCGAGCGCGCCAGCTACATCACCGGCCAGGCGATCGCCGTCGATGGCGGCCTGCTGCAGTCGATCTGACGGCGGTCGGAAGCGGTTTCGCGAGGGGGCGCCGGCCTCGCGGTCCTGCTAACCTTCACCTCTCCCTCAGGGAGAGGTGAAGCGTTTCCTGCCTCAGCCGGCGCGGTTCAGCGTTTCGAGGATCTGGTCGTGCAGGCGGGGATCGCCGCTGGCGACCACGCGGCCGCCCGCCGCAGCCGAGCCGCCGTCCCAGCTGGTGACGCGGCCGCCGGCGCCCTCGATCACCGGGATCAGCGCCACGATGTCATAGGGATGCAGGCCGACCTCGATGACGGCGTCGACGAAGCCGGCCGCCACCATGCAGTAGGCGTAGCAGTCGCAGCCATAGCGCACGAGCCGGACCTGGCTCTCGACGCGATCATAGGCCTCGCGGTCGGCGCCCTTGAACAGCGCCGGGGTGGTGGTGGGCCACCGCAGGGGCGCGTCCGCAGCGTCCGCTCGCCCTCCGGACCGCGATACCAGGAGCGCGTGCCATCGCCGGCGAAGCGCTCGCCGGTGAAGGGCTGCGCCATCATGCCGAGCGACGGCGTGCCGCCGGTGGTCAGCCCGATCAGCGTGCCCCAGACGGGCAGGCCGGAGATGAAGGCGCGGGTGCCGTCGATCGGATCGAGCACCCAGACATTTTCGGCGTCGAGCCGCTCATTGCCGAACTCCTCGCCCATGATGCCGTGCTCGGGATAGTGCTCGTTGATCAGCGCCCGCAGCGCCTGTTCGGCTGCGCGGTCGCCGACGGTGACGGGATCGAAGCCGGTAGCCGCCTTGTTCTCGATCGAATCGAGCGCCCGAAAATGCGGCATGATTGCTTTTCCGGCAGAATCTGCCAGCCGGTCGAGGAAGGCGATCAGGTTCGGATCGGTCATCAGGCGGGCTCCCAGGGGCTCTGCATGCGAGCCATGCGCTGTCCGCATAGCATCGCGCCATTCGATTTCGGATATCTAACAGGCTGATTTTAAATGTCTATTTCAATCGCATCCGGGGCGCTTCCGCTGCTGCGCGGCGTTCGACCGCCCTCGCGGAAGGGTGCGACATCGGTCACGTTGCAAAGCCTCTTGATCTTTTTGCAGTGCAAGCGCAACTTATTGCGGTGCGGTACATCGATTGGCGTCGATCTACCGCTGCCCTTCTTGGGCGTTTCCTCCCTAGACTTGGGCCGCCTCGTTTGACGAGCGGCCCTTTTTTCTGTCCGCAGCGTAGCGTCGATCCGTTCGGGCTTTCCGTTCCGGTCGGCCTATTCGGCCGCCTCGGCGAGCGGATAGAACGGCGCGTCGGGCAGGCTCGACAGCGCGGCTGCGAAGTTCGCCAGGTCGGCGGCGAGCCGGTCATAGCCGGCATTCGGCTGCAGCGTCCGCTCGTTCATGTAGAGACCGCGATTGATCTCAATCTGCAGCGCATGCAGGCCGCGGCCCGGCCGGCCGTAATGCTCGGTGATGAAGCCGCCGGCATAGGGCTTGTTGCGGGCGACGGCATAGCCGGCGTCGGTCAGGAGCGCATAGGCGGCTTCCGATATCTCCGTCGCGCAGCTGGTGCCGTAGCGGTCGCCCAGCACGATGTCGGCCCGCGCCCGCCCGGGCAGGGTCCGCACCGTGGACGGCATCGAATGGCAATCGACCAGCACGCAATAGCCGAAGCGCTCATGCGTCGTCGCCAGCGTCTGGCGCAGCCGCTCGTGATACGGCTTGTAGATCGTCTCGATCCGGAGCAGCGCCTCGGCCACCGGCATCGGCTCGGCATAGATCTCGACGTTCTCCGAGACGACGCGGGCGATGGTGCCGAGGCCGCCTGCGACCCGCAGCGAGCGGATATTGGCATAGGGCGGCAGGTCGCCCTCGAACATGCGCGGATCGAGCTCGTAGGGCTCGCGGTTCACGTCCAGCCAAGCGCGCGGGAAATGCGCGCGCATCAGCGGCGCGCCGAGCGGCACGACCGAGGCGAACAACTCGTCGACGAACGTGTCTTCCGATCGGCGCAGCGTCCGCTCGTCGAGCTTCGACGCCTCCAGGAAGGCGGTCGGATAGACGCGGCCGCTATGCGGCGAATTGAACACGAAGGGAATGCGCTGCTCGGCCGGGGCCACAACCTCGAAGGGCAGCGCATTCTCGAAATCCGGCGCGGCGTCGATGGTCGTTCTCCTTGAAGTTGCGGCGGGCGAGCCCCGATTCCATACGAAGGAGGCCAGCTTATGTCGTCCGGAGCGGTTCGGGCAGCGAAGTTTCGCGCCATTCACCCGATCTTTACTTCGTTCAGCCGTAATTCAATAACCAAATCGCCAAGAACCCAATCGCCAAGCGCCGCACCGCCGACCCGTTGTCCCCGGTCCCGCTGGCGAACGAGATCGACCGTCCAGCCATGGATTTCCTGATGAACCGCATCCTGCTTGCCGAAGACGACAACGACATGCGCCGCTTTCTGGCGAAGGCGCTGCAGAATGCCGGCTATGATGTCGTGTCCTTCGACAATGGCCGCAGCGCCTATGAGCGCATCCGCGAAGAGCCCTTCACCCTGCTCCTGACCGACATCGTCATGCCGGAGATGGACGGCATCGAACTGGCCCGCCGCGCCACCGAACTCGACCCCGACCTGAAGGTGATGTTCATCACCGGCTTCGCCGCCGTCGCGCTCAATCCGGATTCGAACGCGCCCAAGGATGCCAAGGTGCTGTCGAAGCCGTTCCACCTGCGCGACCTCGTCAACGAGGTGGAGCGGCTGCTGGCCGCCTGAGGAGTTTTCAACAGGGTCGAAAAACGAGGCTTGAAGCTTCGGAAATCGCCCTGTATACCCTCGCTCACGCCGCCGGTCCCGCCGGTCGCGACGAAAAGGATGGGCGTGTAGCTCAGCGGGAGAGCACTACGTTGACATCGTAGGGGTCACAGGTTCAATCCCTGTCACGCCCACCATCCTTTCCAAATCTCCCAAGTTTCCGAAGGTCATTCGCTTCCGGTCAAGGCCGACGCCAGCCGCGCCGACGCGGGTCGGGATCGTGAGCCGGCTCCCTTGTTCCAAGCGGCGTGCGCGCACGCGAACGCTCGGCTGATATGGGCCGGTGCGAATTCCCCAGTACATGGCCGGGCTCGACGGCGCGCAAGCGGATGACTGCAGCCGGCCGCTCTTGCCACTCCAGACACCGAGCCAGATCGCTTCATCGTTTCACGGAAAACGACGAAACGATCCAACTCGTTGTCTTGTCGCGTTCTTTTCGCGAACCGGTATCCATTTCGCTCGAAAGCGCTCTAGCGACTGACGGCTCGAACCACGCCGATCAGGATGCAGGCGCCGACCAGTCCGGCGATCAGGTAACCGAGCCAGCCGGCGAATCCGACGCCGATCAGGCCGAACAGGAAGCTCGCGATCGCCGCGCCGACGATGCCGAGAATGATGTTGGTGAGCAGGCCGGTATCGCTCTTCATGATGTTCGACGCGATCCAGCCGGCGATGCCGCCGATGATGATGGCTGCGATCCAGCCAACGCCAGTGCCACTCATGTTGACCTCCCATGTGACGACCAACGGAATCAATCACGCACGCGCAATCCTTGCGGGCAGGCAATTCTAGCGCGATTCTCGCCTTGGTGCGGATCTTCCTGCGCGCGGGCGGGAAGCGGTCGGGATTCGGGCTGCGGGAATTCGGCTCCGGCCTGCCGGCATCAGCTCGCGGGCGTCAGGTTGAGGTTGTCGAGGCCCTCGGCGCTCCGGTCGGCGTAGAAGGAGCCGTCCTCCAGCGCGTTGAAGCGGACGAGCGCATGGCGGGTCGCGTCGATCAGGACGAAGGATCCTTCCCCGTCGATGAACCAGGCGGCGGGATCGCCGCCGAGCTTCAGTTCGGCGAGGCACGCCTCGTCGCCCTCGAGCGCGAAACCGCCGATCGCCGTCTCGTCGCTGAGCGTGACCGGGCAGACCCTGCCGCCTTCGAAGTCTTCCCAGATATCGAACTTGCCCTTCAGCTTTTCGGCGTAAGCTTCGCTGGCGACGGACGCGATGCAGCTGGCAACCAGAAATGCAACGCCGATGATCAATCGCATGCCCCGCTCCTCCGGTTGTTGCCTTGATGAGTGACACGGCTTTCTCGGCCGGGCAAGGCAGGCGGGACGGGGGAAACGCGGGGCTGGACGCGAGGTTCGGGAGGAGCAAGACGTGAAGAAGCTGATCAACACGACGGGGGCCGTCGTCGACGAGATGATCGAGGGCATCGTGGCCGCCTCGAATCACCTGGCGGTCCTCGACGGGGCGCGCGTCGTCGTCCGTGCCGATTTCGCCGCGCTGCGCGACGCCGGCAAGGTGGCGCTGATCTCGGGTGGCGGCTCCGGCCACGAGCCGGCCCATGCCGGCTATGTCGGCGAGGGCCTGTTGACCGCCGCCGTCTGCGGCGACGTGTTCACCTCGCCCTCCACCGATGCCGTGCTCGCCGCCATCCGCACCGTGACCGGGCCGGCCGGCGCCCTGCTGATCGTCAAGAACTATACCGGAGACCGGCTGAATTTCGGCCTCGCCGCCGAGATCGCCCGCGCCGAGGGGCTCGACGTGCGGATGGTGGTCGTCGCCGACGATGTGGCGCTGGCCGAGGCGTCGGAGACCGCCGGCCGGCGTGGCCTTGCCGGAACCGTGCTGGTCCACAAGATCGCCGGCGCCGCCGCCGAGGCGGGCCAGCCGCTCACGGATGTCGCCCGCGCGGCGCAGCAGGCGATCGACCATCTGGCGACCATGGGCGTCGGCCTGTCGCCCTGCATCGTCCCGGCGGCCGGCAAGCCCAATTTCACCCTTGCCGAGGACGAGATCGAGCTCGGTCTCGGCATTCATGGCGAGGCCGGCGTCGCTCGCGAGCGCTTCACCGACGCCGCCGACATCGTGCGGCGGCTCTGCGCGCGGGTCTTCGATTTCCTGGAACTTGCGCCGGGAGACCGCGTCGCGCTGCTCGTCAACAATCTCGGCGCCACCCCCGGCATGGAGATGGCCATCGTCGCGCGGGAAACGCTGGACCAGGCGGCCCGGCGCGGCCTCGTCGTCGACGCCGTCTGGGTCGGCACCTTCCTGACGGCGATCGAGATGGCCGGTTGTTCGATCACGGCGCTGAAGCTCTCCGGCTCGATGCTGGAAGCGCTCCGCGCGCCGGCCGCCGCGCCGGCCTGGCCGGGGCTGGCAGGCGAGGGCGGCGTCGTCCGCCGTGTGGCGGCGCGCCAGGCGGCGTCCGCGCCGAAATCGGGCGTCGCGCCAGCCAGCGATCCCCGGATCCGCGCTTCTCTGCAGCAGGTCATCGACGCACTCGGCGAGGCGGAGCCCTATCTGACCGGGCTCGACCAGCAGGTCGGCGACGGCGACCTCGGCCTCAATCTCGCGCGGGGCGCCGCGGCGATCGGGAGTGAGCTGGACGCGCTGGCCGGCCAGCATCCGGCCGAACTGCTGCGCAGCCTCTCTGCCATCATCCGCCGCACGGTGGGCGGCACCTCCGGCGCGCTCTATGCGGCCGGGCTGCTTCGTGCCGCGGCGACGCTGCAGGCGATCGACGCGCCGGGCCGGGGCGACTGGTCGCGCGCGCTTGGCGAAGGCGCGCGCGCCATCGCGCAACTGGGCGACGCGCGGATCGGCGACCGGACCATGCTCGACGCGCTGCTGCCTGCCGCGGCCGTGCTGGAGGCGGAGCCGTCCTCGTCCGGCGATGGCCTCGGGCGGCTCGGACGGGCGATCGAGGCCGCGCAGCAGGGCGTGCGCGATTCGTCCTCGACCGCCTCGCGCCGCGGACGTTCCAGCTATCTCGGGGCGCGGGTGGTCGGCGTTGCCGATCCAGGCGCGGAGGCTGTCGTCGTCTGGCTGCAGGCGATCCGGCGCGCCCTCGGCTGAGGGGCGCGCCTTGCCCCGGCGCAGCGGCATAAGTATATAAACGGGAAGAGGAACGACCTCCCCAAATCGGGAACCATGTCCGGGACGGCCCGGCCCTTTCGCAGGAGGGCCCGATGGCCTGGATCTATCTCGTTCTCGCCGGCATCTTCGAAGTCGTCTGGGCTTCGACGATGAAATACTCGGACGGCTTCAGCAAGCTGACCCCGTCCGTCATCACCATCCTCGCAATGATCGTCAGTTTCGGCCTGCTCGCGGTCGCGATGAAATCGCTGCCGC
>JAFKJZ010000524.1 GCA_017305815.1 Hyphomicrobiales bacterium | reverse complement strand
CGCTGATCGACGGGCGCTACGCGCCTTCCGTCGACGACGTGATCGCGCTGGCCGAACCGGTGCTGCAGCACCGCATGAGCCTGAGCTTCGCGGCACGGGCCGATGGCCTCTCAGTGCGCGATGTCATCGGGACCCTCAAGTCACGAATCGGGTGACGTTTTGAACGAAGCACGCGCTTCCGTGCAGACATCCAGTCGTGTCGGAACGAATCTGGCTGAAGCCAAGGGATTGGCGGCCAGCCTGCCGGATCTGCTCGTCGAGGCGCGCCGGGTCGCGACCACGGTTCTGGCCGGCTGGCATGGCCGCCGCCGCGCCGGTCCAGGCGAGACGTTCTGGCAGTTCCGTCCCTTCGTGACGGGCGAAGCGCCCGGCCGCATCGACTGGCGCCGCTCCGCGCGTGACGATCATTTCTATATCCGCGAACGCGAGTGGGAAGCCGCCCACACCGTCTGGCTTTCCGCCGACCTGTCGCGCTCGATGGACTTCCGCTCGAAGCTCGCGCTCGCCTCCAAGCGCGATCGCGCCGTCGTGCTGCTGCTGGCGCTGGGCGACCTGCTGGCTGCCGCCGGCGAACGCATCGGGCTGCTCGGGCTGAGCGATCCGATCCTGGCGCGCAATGCGGCCGAGCGACTGGCCGAAACGCTGATGCATTTCGATACCGAACAGTCGGCCTTTCCCTCCGCCATGCGGCTTGGCCGGTTCGCCGACCTCGTCGTGATCGGCGATTTCCTCGATCCGATCGACGAGATCGAGGCCCGACTCGCCGATTACGCCCGCCATGGCGCTACCGTGCATCTGGTCGAGATCCGCGATCCGGTGGAAGAGATCTTCCCCTATGCCGGACGAACAGAGTTTCGCGACCCGGAGACCGGCGCGCTCTACACGATCGGCCGCGCCGAGCAGATCGGTGAGGAATATCGCAACCGGCTGATGGCCCGGCGCGAGGCGCTCTCCGCCACTTGCCGCCGGCTCGGCTGGAGCTACCTGACCCATCGCACTGACCGCCCGGCGACCGAGCCGCTGCTGGCGCTGCATGCGCGCCTTTCCACGCGCACGACGCAGGGAGACCGGCCATGATCGCCGGCCTGCCGCTCGCCTTCGGTGCGCCCCTGGTTCTGGCCGCGCTCGTGCTGCTGCCGGCCATCTGGTGGCTGCTCAAGCTGACGCCGCCGCGTCCGCGCCTCGAGAGCTTCCCGCCGACCCGCATCCTCGCCGAGATATCGCCGCGCGACGAACAGCCCTCGCGCAGCCCGTGGTGGCTGACGGCCCTGCGGCTGCTGCTCGCCGCGCTCGTCATCCTGGCGCTGGCCGCGCCGATCTGGCGCCCGACCGGCGAAAGCGTGCCCGGCTCCGGCCCCCTGCTCGTCGTCATCGACAATGACTGGGCTTCGGCGCGCGACTGGACGACCCGGATCGACACGGCCCGCCGCATCGTGACGATGGCCGAGAGCGCCGGCCGGCCGGTCGGGCTGATCGCGACGGCCGAGCCGCCGAACCAGGAGATCACGCCGACCGACGCCGCCGCCATCCGCGCCCGCCTCGACGCGCTGGTGCCCCGCCCCTATCCGGCCAACCGCGCCGCCATCGCCGCCGCGCTGCAATCGGCCGCGCCCGCCGCGGCGTTCGGCGGCGTCGCCTGGCTCTCGAACGGCCTTGGCGGCAGCGATGCCGAGGCGTTCGGCCGTTTCCTCGATACTTCGGTCAAGGCGCCGGTGACGATCTATGGCCGCGACGGCAAGTCCCTCCTCGGACTGGCCGCCCCCGTCGCCACCGCCGACGCGCTGACGCTGAGCGTTTTGCGCGGCGACGGCGAGGCCGTCGGCAGCGGCACCCTGGTCGCCCGCGACATGAAGGGGCGGTCGGTCAGCGAGGCGCCATTCGCGTTCAAGACCGGCGAAAAGCACACCGACGCCGTCTTCACCCTGCCGACCGAGCTGCGCAACGAGATCGTCCGGGTCGAGATCGCCGGCCAGCAGACGGCCGGCGCCGTGCAATTGCTCGACGATCGCTTCAAGCGCCGGCGGATCGGCCTGATCTCCGGCGCGTCGAGCGACAATGCGCAGCCGCTGCTGTCGCCGCTCTACTACATCAGCCGCGCCGTGCAGCCCTTCGCCGACGTGATCGAGCCGCGCGACGCCAATGCGGCGCTCGCCGTGCCGCAGATGATCGAGGGCGGCTCGGCTGTTATCGCCATGGCCGACATCGGCACGCTGACGCCGGATGTCGAGGACAAGCTCGCGACCTGGGTCGAGGCGGGCGGCACGCTGCTGCGCTTCGCCGGGCCGCGCCTCGCCGCGGCCAGCGCCCAGGCCGACAACCTCATCCCAGTGCGCCTGCGCGAAGGCGGCCGCGTGCTCGGCGGCAGCCTGTCCTGGTCGACGCCGCAGCCGCTCGCCAGCTTCTCCGCCAACAGCCCGTTTGCCGGGCTCGCCATCGCGCCGGATATCGAGGTGCGCCGCCAGGTGCTGGCCGAGCCGGACGCCAACCTGCCGACCCGCACCTGGGCGGCGCTCGCCGACGGCACGCCGCTCGTAACCGCCGCGCCGCTCGGCAAGGGATGGCTGATCCTGTTCCACGTCACCGCCGACGCCAGCTGGTCGAACCTGCCGCTCTCCGGCACCTTCGTGGAGATGCTGCGCCGGATTTCCGCCTTCGCCTCTGTGCCCCTGATGCAGGACAATGCAGCCAAGACGGTCGAGGGATCGGCGGGCGCGACGCTGCCACCCTACCGGCTGCTCGACGGCTTCGGCCATTTCGTCGCAAGCGATCCGATGGCCCGGCCGCTGCCCGCGTCCGGCGCCCCGGTCGAGCCGAGCCGCGAGCATCCGCCCGGCCTCTATGGCGGCGAGGACGGCTTCCGCGCCATCAACGTGCTGGCGCCCGACGCAACGTTGCCGCCGCTCGACGTCGGCGCCATGGCCGGCGCCGAGCTCCGACCCTATCCGACCACGGCGCCGACCGACCTGTCGCCCTGGCTGCTGCTCGCGGCGTTCGTCTGCCTGGTCGCCGACGCGCTCGCCGTGCTGTGGCTGAACGGCGGCCTGCGGGTGCGCCGTCACGCGACCGCTTCCGTTATCCTCCTGTTAACCCTGGCGCACGCTTTTGCCCCGCCGCCGGCCCGCGCCGATGCGGCGAGCGACCAGTTCGCCATGGACGCGGTGAACAAGTCGCGCCTCGCCTATGTCCGCACCGGCAATGCCGAGATCGACGACATGAGCGAGGCCGGCCTCGCCGGCCTGTCGCGGGCGCTCTCCGCCCGCACCGCGATGGAGCCGGACAATCCGCTCGGCGTCGACGTCGAGAAGGACGAGTTGAGCTTCTTCCCGCTGCTCTACTGGCCGATCGACCCGGCCTCGCCGATGCCTTCCTCGGCGACGCTCGCCAAGATCGACGCCTATATGAAGCAGGGCGGCTCGATCCTGTTCGATACCCGCGACGAGCTCGACCGCGCGCCCGGCTCGACCGGCTTCGGCGGCACGCCGGCGGCCGAGCGGCTGCGCGCCATGCTTTCCGGCCTAGACATCCCGCCGCTCGAACCGGTGCCCGGCAACCACGTCCTGACCAAGGCCTTCTACCTGCTCGAGGACTTTCCCGGCCGCTACAGCGGCGGCCCGCTCTGGGTCGAAGCGTCGCCGCCCGAGACCGACGCGAACGCGGCCCAGCGCCCGGCCCGACCCGGCGACGGCGTCTCGTCGATCCTGATCACCGAGAATGACATGGCGGCCGCCTGGGCGACCGATCCCGACGGCCGCTATCTGGTGCCGACCGTGCCGCCCGACCCGCGCCAGCGCGAGATGGCCTATCGGACCGGCATCAACATCGTCATGTACACCCTGACCGGCAACTACAAGGCCGATCAGGTCCATGTGCCGGCCCTGCTTGAGAGGTTGGGCCAGTGAATTGGTCGATCACCTTCGCGCCGCTGATCCCGCTGCCCTGGCTGGTCGCAGTGGCCGTCCTCGGCCTTCTCGCCGTGGCGCCGCTGCTGCTGCGGCGTCTGCGCGGCGGCTGGCTGCGCCTGCTGGCACTCGCGGCCCTTCTCGCCGCACTCTCCGGCCCCGTCCTGCTCGCCGAGGATCGGCAGCCGCTCCCCACCGTCGTCGCGCTCGTCGTCGACAAGAGCGCCAGCCAGGATCTCGACGGCCGCGCCAGGATGACCGAGGAAGCGCGTGCGGCGCTGGAAAAGCGCTTCGGCGAGCTGCGCAGCCTCGATCTGCGCGTCATCGAGGCCGGCGGCAAGACCGGCGGCGCGCCCGTCGACGGCACGGAACTGTTCTCGGCCATCTCGGCCGCGCTCGCCGACGTCGCGCCGGAACGCCTCGGCGCCGTCGTCATGCTGACCGACGGCGAGGTGCATGACGTGCCGATGCCGCCGAACTCCCCCTTCGGCGGCGCGCCGCTGCATGCGCTGATTTCCGGTCACGACAACGAGCGCGACCGCCAGATGGTGATCCGCTCGGCGCCGCGCTTCGCCATCGTCGACGAGAACCAGACGATCGAGTACAGCGTCATCGACCAGGGCGCCCCCTCCAACGACCCGGTCCGCGTCACCATCAGCCTCGACGGCGAGCCGCTCGCCACCGAGACGGTGACGCCGGGCGCGATCAACCGATTCCCGATCCGGATCGGCCACGCGGGACAGAACATCTACGAATTCGAGGCCGCCCCGCTCGAGGGCGAACTCACCGCCGTCAACAACCGCGCCGCCGCCGTCATCGACGGCATCCGCGAAAACCTGCGCGTGCTCCTGGTCTCGGGCGAGCCACATGCCGGCGAGCGGATCTGGCGCAACCTGCTGAAGTCGGACGCCTCGGTCGACCTCGTCCACTTCACCATCCTGCGCCCGCCGGAGAAGCAGGACGGCACGCCGATCAACGAACTGTCGCTGATCGCCTTCCCGACGCGCGAGCTGTTCTCGGTTAAGATCGACCAGTTCGACCTGATCATCTTCGACCGCTACGCCCAGCGCGGCGTACTGCCGACGATCTATTTCGACAACATCGCCCGCTATGTCCGCGACGGCGGCGCGCTGCTCGTCGCCTCGGGACCGGACTACGCCTCGGACGACAGTCTCTGGAACACGCCGCTCGCCGACGTGCTGCCGGCGGCGCCAACGGGCCGCGTCATCGAAAAGCCCTTCCTGCCGCGCGTCACCGATCTCGGCGGCCGCCACCCGGTCACCCGCGGCCTCGAAGGCGCCGACACCGAGCCGCCCCGCTGGAGCCGCTGGTTCCGCCAGATCGAGGTCGACAAGCCGAGCGGCGAGACGATCCTGAAGGGCGTCGACGATGATCCGCTGCTGGTGCTCGACCGCGAGGGCAAGGGCCGGGTGGCGCTGATGCTGTCCGACCAGGTCTGGCTGTGGGCGCGCGGCTATGAGGGCGGCGGCCCGCATGTCGACCTGCTGCGCCGGCTGGCGCACTGGCTGATGAAGGAGCCCGACCTCGAGGAAGAGGCGCTGCGGGCGACGGCGCGCGGCGCCACCCTCGTCATCGACCGCCAGACCATGCAGGAGACGATCGGCCCGGTCACGGTCATCGCCCCCTCCGGCGCGCGCAGGACGCTGACGCTCGCGCCCGACGCGCCCGGCCGCTTCCATGGCGAGATGCCGGCCGACGAGATCGGCCTGTGGCGGGTCGAGGACGGCGAGCATCGGGCCTTCGCCCATGTCGGCCCGGCCAATCCGCGCGAATTCACCGACGTGCTGTCGAGCTTCGACAAGCTGCAGCCCGTGGTGGACGCGACCGGCGGCCACATGGCGCGCATGGTGACGGCGGACGGCAAGCTCGATACGCCGCGCATCGTGCCGGTGCGCCCGGGCCGCGCCATGGCCGGCCGCGACTGGATGGGAATCCGCATGACGGACGCGTCAGTGCTCAGGGGTGTCGACCGCTGGCCGCTGTTCTCCGGCTTCCTCGGCCTCGCCGCCCTGCTCGGCGTCATGGCGGCGACCTGGTACCGCGAAGGGCGGTAGGCTTTTCCCGTAGCAAGGCCCTCACCCAACCCTCTCCCGCAAGCGGGCGAGGACTTTTCGGCCCGAGGCCCGCCGGCCGTCCTGAGCCGGAGGCGCTCGTCCCCTCGCCCGCTTGCGGGAGAAGGGCGGTGTGAGGGACTTCCCTACGCCGCGCGCTCGGCCGCGCCGCCGAGGCCTTCGAGCGCGTCGTCGGTCAGCGGGCAGACCAGCACGCGCGCCGGGTCGGCGGGAGCCGGCAGGGTGATCTGGTAGGGCCGCAGCCGCTGGAACCCGAACGGACCATAATAGGGTTCGTCGCCGACGAGCAGGATGACTTCATGGCCTGCCTCCCGTGCCGCGGCGATCGAGGTGCGCATCAGCGACTTGCCCGCGCCCCTGCCCTTCCATTCCGGCACGACGGCCAGCGGCCCGAGCAGGATGGCCGGCCGGCCGCCGATCCGGATCGGCGTCAGCCGCACCGAGCCGATCAGCCGCTCGCCGGATTTCGCCACGAAGGACAGTTCGGGATCATGCGGCACGCCCTCGCGCAGCAGCGACGCGGCGCGGACGAAACGACCGGGACCGAACGAAATCTCGTGCAGCGCCTCGATCACCGGCGAGATCGTCATGGATGGCGTCGTGGTGCCGGAAGAAAATCTG
>JAFKJZ010000523.1 GCA_017305815.1 Hyphomicrobiales bacterium | reverse complement strand
GCAATAGCCGCCAAACGCTTTCAGGGCATTGGCATGCCGCTCGGGCGTCGGCGCGGCGCAGGCGTCGGCGACGCAGGTTACCAGAAAGCCGCGATCCGCGCCGTCGCGCACCGTCATGTCGACGCACTGGTCGGTCAGGATGCCGGCCACCACCAGATGGCGAATGCCCAGATTGCGCAGCAGATAGTCGAGGTTGGTCGAGTTGAAGACACCGGAAGAGGTCTTCGGCAGCAGGATCTCGTCGCCGACGGGCGCGACGGCGGGCGAGGGGCGTCCGGCGGCAAGGCTCGGCGGAATGTGGATCGGCGTCAGCTTGTGGTCGAGCGAGCGGTCGCGACCGTCTTCGGTCAGGCTCTGGATGATGGTGTGCAGCACCTCGACACCGGCCGCTCGCGCCGTCGCCAGCAGGCGCTGCTGGTTCGGGATCACTGTCTCGCGGGTCTGGCGGTAGAAATAGTGGTCGGGTCCCCAGTCCGCATGGTCGGGATCGAGGCCCGGCTCCAGCCAGATGCGCTGCATGTCGACGAGGAGAAGCGCGGTCTCGTTGCGGCGGAACGGCTCGTCGCGGCGCGGCAGGGTCGGGTTCATCGAGCGTGTCTTTCCGGGTGTGGCGATGCCTGGTCTCGACAGGCGGGTTGCGCTGGGTCGGCAGCCTCTCGGCCTAGAGCTGCGCGATTTCGGAGCGGATCTCTTCGGGCAGCTCGCCAGGCTTGGGCTTGATTCCCGTGAGCGGCGGGTCGGTAGCCTCGATGTCGCGGATCCACTCGCGCCAGATCGCGACGAGAAGCGCCATCAGCACCGGGCCGATGAAGAGGCCGAGGAAGCCCAGCGTCTTCACGCCGCCGACGAGGCCGAAAATGGTGGGCAGGAAGGGCAGCTTGATCGGTCCACCGACGAGCTTGGGGCGGAGCGTCTTGTCGACGATGAAGAGCTCCACCGTTCCCCAGACGAACAGCGCAAGACCGGCGACGATCGAGCCGCTGGCCGCGAGGTAGACCGAAACCAGCGACATCGCCAGCGGCGCGCCGCCGGGGATGAGCGCCATCATGCCGGTGATGACGCCGGGCGTGATCGGGGAGGGCGCGCCGGCGATCCAGTAGGCGAAGCCGAGCACGATGCCCTCGCCGATGGCGATCAGCGTCATGCCGGTGACCGTGGCGCTGATCGTCGCCGGAACTACGCGCGAGATCCGCTCCCAGCGCATCGGGATGATGCGCTCGCCGATCAGGTCGATCTTTGCGACGAACAACTCGCCGTCGCGGAAGACGAAGAACAGCGTGATCAGCATGAAGATCAGGGTTAGCAGCAGGCCGAAAAGGCCACCGCCGGCGGCGAGCACGGCTCGGTAGATGTTGCCGATATTGGCGCCGCTGATCGCATAGATCATTTCGCCGATCGCGCCGGGGCGTCCGACATATTCGGCCCAGCGGATCGACAGCCATTCGCCGATGCCGGGGATATTGGCCATCCAGGCCGGAACGTCGGCGCCGAAGCGGTTGGTCTGGATCGCCCAGGCAGAGAGACCGCGCACTTCGTCGATGGCATACCAGCCGGCGATGGCGATCGGCACGATCAGGAACAGTGTGAAAAGCGCGAGCGCCAGGGATGCCGCCGCCGTCCGGTTGCCGCCGGTGAAATCGACGATGCGGCGATAGATCGGCCAGCCGGCGAAGGCGATCACCAGCGCCGCGAGGACCGGCACGACAAAACTGTGAAAGAAATAGATTCCGGCGATCGCGATCAGGATCAGAAGCCAGCGCGCGGCGGAAAGCGGGGCGATCAGCCCCGATCTCGACGATCCTGCAGTGCCCAGCAGCCGGGGTTCACGCGTCGGCGTCGGGGGCTCCACAGGAAGGCGCGCATCAGGCAAGTCATAAACTCCAATAGCTTAGCGCGTGGGACACGCGACCCCGATAGCAGGCGACACAGCCGGAGGCGGAAGCCGTTGTCAGTGTGGCGGATGCAATCGCCCGTGCCAACGCAGCCAGTTTGGCATTTTTGACTCCGCCATGGGAGACGCCGGGGTGGTCCCATCGTCGCAGCGTCCCGCGCAGCCGATGGCCTCCACCCTTTCGACGCCGGGAGAGCGCCTTTCCGGCACGCCGGGGCTGGAGACTCCGGATCCCGGCGGAACGCCAAATCGCCCGATCCTAGCCGGCGATTGTCGCGCCCGGATGACGGCGGAAGGAGAGGAGAGGGCGAAGGTGACGCCCTGGTGGCCCGCTCCAGGGGCGGGTGGCAACATTCGTCAGGTCACGCGAGGAAAGTGGCGGGGCGAAGACGGCGCCATCGCGCGCAGCTTGCTCCTTTGCTTTCGTCTGCCGGACGAGCCAGTCACGCGCGGGCTCAGATGCCGAGTTCCGCCTTCTAGGTTCGCCCTCGACCTTCACGAAGGCCGATTCCCGAGCCGATATGGCACGGGCCCGAGCCGCGGCGGTTGGATCCTGGCTACAACGGGATGATCCTGCACCTGGCGACGCCGGTCGTGGAGACGGGGACCGAAGCGGGATGTTCCGCCTCTAGCCAACGAAGCAACAGCTGTATCAAATCGATAGATAAAGGGAATGGCGGAGAGGAAGGGATTCGAACCCTCGAGACGGTTTTAAGCCGTCTACTCCCTTAGCAGGGGAGCGCCTTCGGCCACTCGGCCACCTCTCCGCCGCTGGTGTTACCGGCACAAATCGCGGGATACAAGCGGTTTCGTGCGGGGGCTGACCTTTTCCACACGGGACGATCTTGCGGCTTCTCAAGGCTCGGTGGGGAACAAAGCGGGATCCAGGGATCTGGGTGCACCCGAATGGAGCGGGTGCCGTCGCGCTCTGTTCGCGCTCCGCCTGTTCAGGCGCCGGTTGCGGATAGGAAGCCGGAGGCGAAGTCTGGCGGGCTGCCGTGCCGTGCGGCCGGGGCTGCCGATGGCGGGATATCCGCCGCCCGAATCCGGCAGGGAACGGCCGCATCAGCCGGGCATGTGGCTGGCGCTCCTGGTCTTGGCCGGCGAAATTGTCGGTGACGCGGGACCTCTCGATGGTTCGCCGGAGGGAATCCGCCAAAAGGAATTCGTTGCAGAGCGACATGTCCTTGGCATAGCCGCCAACGCGACGCAGCGCCCCTGCAAGCGATTGAAAGGGGTGTCCTGCATCTGGCCGATCGATTTCGGGGTGTCCTTGTAGGTGTGGAACTCACCATCGGCGTGGTAGCGATGCATCCCGTTCTGGTGGGCCATCACGAACCAGAACGTGCTGGTGTCGAGGTGGTGCAGATCGGCGACCGGCCTGGTCAGCACATGCCTCACTTGCTCGCGCTGCCCCAGGGGAACTCCGGCCCTAGATCGCCGGCCTCGTGCCATTGCGGCTGCTTCTCGCGAACTTCCAGCATCCGACGGTCAACTGGGTCGGCCGCAGTTCGCGAGTACGACCGGTCCGGAGCGCCGGTTTTCCGACCTTCCAATGTCGAAATCTGGGCTCCTACCCGGTCGAAGCGCCGATTGTCCGCGTGCGGGGGAAAGGCTCCCGCGTCCCTTTGTTCATTCGCTTTCGTCCGTGACGGAGGGCGCCCGAAAGAGTCACGACAGCGCGGCGCGTTCGTTCTGCAGGGTTTCGAGCTGCTGCTCCAGATCCGCCATCCGGTCCGCCAGACGGGTCTCGCTGGCCGCGCCCGAGGCGGAGGAAGCCTGCTCCGTCAAACGCTGCATCGTTTCCCGGATCGCTGCGATCCGGGCATCGATTTCGATCAGGACCTTGGCGTCGGTCATCTGTCTCCTCCCGGCAGCCTTGTCGCCAGCTGCGCTTCCGCGAATACAACGCGGAAGTAGTGGCAAAAGTTCAATGGCGATGGGGGAGGGACGGCGTCGTTGCAACCTCAGCGGCGGTTGCGCGAAAGGCCCTTGTCCTGCAACTCGGCCAGATAGGCCGCCCAGAGCCTGTCGTGGTCGCGGCCGAGCTCGGCGAGATAGGTCCAGGTGAAGAGGCCGGTGTCGTGGCCATCGTCGAAATTGAGGCGGACGGCGTAGTTGCCGACCGGCGTTATCGAGCCGATCGCGACGTCGATCTTGCCGGGCACGGTCTGCTTCTGCGCCTTGCTGTGGCCCTGCACCTCGGCCGAGGGGCTGGTGACGCGGAGATACTCCGCCGCCAGCGCGTAGCGCGCGCCGTCCTCGAAGGTCACGGTCAGCGTGCGCTTGTCGGGCGACAGGCGGATTTCGGTCGGCCAAGGCGTGGATGCGGTATTCATGATGGACCCCGGCGGCCGGCAGGCCGCGAAAATGGCTCGGGTCGCCGCGCCGCGACGCCCGCTTTCAGCCGCGCACCTTTGAAACGACGCGACATCTCGTCTACATAGCAGAGATCGCCGCCCAGACGACAAGACGGGCGGGTCGAGGAATGTGCATGAACCAGATCGTGCCTCTGGTGGCCGAAACGACGCCGATGGTCGATCCCTTCGGTCGCTCGATTACCTATCTCCGCGTCTCGGTGACGGATCGGTGCGATTTCCGCTGCGTCTATTGCATGGCCGAGGACATGACTTTCCTGCCGAAGCGGGACGTGCTGTCGCTCGAGGAACTGGACCGGCTTTGCAGCGCCTTCATCGCCAAGGGCGTGCGCCGGCTGCGGCTGACGGGCGGTGAGCCGCTGGTCCGCCGCAATATCATGTCGCTGGTTCGTTCCCTCGGTCGCCACCTCGACAGCGGCCATCTGGACGAACTGACCCTCACCACCAATGGCTCGCAGCTTTCGCGTTTCGCTGGGGAACTGGCCGATGCCGGCGTGCGCCGCATCAATGTTTCGATCGACACGCTCGATCCGGCCCGCTTCCGCCAGATCACCCGCTGGGGCGACCTCGACAAGGTGATGGCGGGACTGGATGCCGCCCAGGCGGCCGGCCTCAAGGTCAAGCTCAACGCCGTCGCGCTCAAGGGCGTCAACGAGCACGAGATCGACGACCTGATCCGCTTCGCGCATGGGCGCGGCATGGACCTGACGCTGATCGAGACCATGCCGCTCGGCGAGATCGAGCTCGACCGGACCGAGCAATACCTCCCGCTTTCGACGGTGCGGTCGCGGCTGGAGGAGCACTGGACGCTGAAAGACATCCCCTACAAGACGGGCGGTCCGGCGCGCTATGTCGAGGTGGCGGAGACGTGCGGGCGGCTCGGCTTCATCACGCCGCTGACTCATAATTTCTGCGAAAGCTGCAACCGCGTGCGGGTCACCTGCACGGGCACGCTGTTCATGTGCCTCGGCCAGGAGGACGCCACCGATTTGCGTGCGCCGCTGCGTGCCTCCGAAAGCGACGCCCTGCTTTCCGCCGCCATCGACGAGGCGATCGGGCGCAAGCCCAAGGGGCACGACTTCGTTATCGATCGCGACCATCGCCGACCGGCCGTAGCCCGTCACATGAGCATGACCGGCGGCTAGTTCTCGAAACGGCCCCGTCTATGCTGCGCTGCACACTCCGCGTTGCTGGCGAGCGCGCCCGTTTTTCTTCCCTTTCATGTATTTCGTGACGCAAACGGCGTCACTTCGGTTGCTTCGTGCCGGTTTATTGGTCAATCTCGTCCAGTCAGGGCCGAGCCGCCCGGACCCGGATCATCTGCGGCGCCGCGTTGCCGCGCATTGCCTGAAGTCCCATGCCCGCCCTGGCCGATAATTCTCGCGGCATCATCATGATGGTGCTCTCGAACCTGGTCTTCATCATCAACGACACCCTGATCAAGCTGGTCAGCGAGGGCCTGCCGACCGGCCAGATCCTCGTCATAAGGGGCGCGATTTCCTTCCTGCTGATCTCCGCCGTCGTGTTCGCGACTGGCATGCACCGTCAGTGGCGCGCCGTGTGCAACCGCATGGTCGCCTGGCGGACGGTCGGTGAGATCGGCGCGACCGTGCTTTACCTCTACGCGCTCTTCAACATGCCGATCGCCAATGTCTCTGCGATTGGCCAAATCGTGCCGTTGATGACGACGGCCGCGGCCGCCATCTTCCTGGCGGAGCCGGTAGGCTGGCGCCGGTGGACGGCGATCGCGGTCGGTTTCTTGGGCGTGCTGCTGATCATGCGGCCGAGCGTATCGGGCTTCGACATGTTCTCGCTGGCTGCGTTCGCCTCGATGGGGTTCATCACCATGCGCGATCTCGTCACGCGCGAGATGCCGTCCGGCGTGCCGACGCTGCTGGTGGTTGCGGTCACGGCCGCCGCGATGACGGCGACGGGGGCAACCCTTTCCTTGGTGGAGAACTGGCCGGTTCCGTCGCTGAAGCAGTGGGCGATCCTCGGAGCCGCGTCGACGCTACTGCTCTGCGGCTACGGGACGTCAATCATGGCGATGCGCTTTGGCGCCATGGCCGTCGTGGCGCCCTTCCGCTACACCGGCATTCTGTTCGCGGTCGTGCTCGGCTTCCTGGTCTGGGGAGACGTGCCGGACGCGCTGACGCTGGTCGGCACGCTCATCGTCGTGGCGACCGGCGTCTATACGTTCCGGAGGGAAATGCGGCTGGCACAGCAGGTGCGGTCGATCGAGGCGAGCGCTGTCAGCCGGTCCAGTGCGTGACGATCGCGTCCATGTCCGGGCGAGCCCGATCGGCGGGACGCTCGGTCTGGCGGCCAAGATGGATGAAGCCGGCGACACGCTCACCTGCCTGGACGCCCAGAATTGCGGCGGCTTCGGGGTCGCGGCCCGGCCACTTCAAGAGCCACTGGGTCGCGTAGCCATGCGCCGAGGCTGCCGAGATCAGGTTCATGCCGACGGCGCCGGAGCCGAGGATCTGGTCCCATTCCGGGATGCGAGACGTCGGATCCGGGCGGCTGACGACGACGACGGTAACAGGCGCGCGCATCATGTAGAGCGTCCACATATCGCGCTTCGAGAGGTCGAGGCCCGGATTGCGGGCGGCGTAGAGTGCGTCGAAGCGCCGGCCTGAGGCCTGCCGGGCCTCGCCGGCGATCACGATAAAGCGCCAGGGCGCCAGGCGTCCATGGTCGGGCGAGCGGGCGGCAATCTTCAGGATACGGTCGAGATGATCGGCCGGGATCGGCATCGGGTCGAAGGCGCGCATCGGCACGGAGCGGCGCGTTTCGAGCTTGGCGAGCATGTTCGGCGAGAACTGCAGTTCGAAGTCGTCGTCATAGACCGGAACGGCCGCCGAAGCCGGTGCGGCGTGATGGGAGGAGCCTTGATGGGTCATGTGGGGGGCAGGCTTTCATCTTCAGGCGCGGTTTACGCGCAAGAAATGCTCCCCGACCGGATGATTTGCAAGATTGGGAGGAGGGTGGAATACCCTGCTTCCAGCACACGCTGAGGACGAATTCGCGTTTCGTGTTGCGCGGATTCGACAGTATCCGAACAGAAACCTGCACAAATTCCGACCTGAGGCGGCAAATTTGTGGGCAGGTGCCGCAGGCGCGCGAACTCGGCCTCATCCACCGCGACGGACATGTCGATGCGTATTGCGCGCGCGGAGCGCGGCGCCTCATCGTGCCGCGCCATACCTCGCGAGCCGGATCACGGCTCGCGCAAGCCGACTCAGGCGGCGCGGCCTGCCAGCGCCTGGTCGGCGGTCAGGGCCGTCTCGGGCGTGCCGGAGACGATCAGTTCCAGCACTTCCTGTTCGGTCGTGTGCTGGATGTAGCGGTCGCCGACATTCTGGCCGCGCTTCATCACCATGATGCGGTCGCCGACCTCGAAAATGTCGGTCAGGCGGTGCGAGATGATGATCTGCGCCACGCCCTGGCGCTTCAACTCGGCCATGGTCTCGAGCAGCCGTTCCGTCGCCATGACGGAAAGATTGGCGGTCGGCTCGTCGAGGACGACGACGCGCGGGTTGAAGGAGATGGCGCGGGCGATGGCGACCGACTGCTGGCGGCCGCCGGAAAGGCTCTCTACCTTCTGGAACACGGAATTGACGTCGACCTTGAGCCGCTTCAGCACCTCGTCGGCTTCGGCATACATGCGGTTGCGATCGACGAAGAGGCCCTTCTTCGGCCAGCGACCGAGGAAGATATTCTGGGCGATGTCCATGTTCCCGCACAGAGCGAAGTCCTGGTAGATCATTTCGATCCCCTCTTCGCGGCTTTCATGCGGGTTCTTGAAGTGGGTCGGCTTGCCCGACACCAGAACGTCGCCGGTATCGCGCTGGTAGGCGCCCGTCATCACCTTCATCAGCGTTGACTTGCCGGCCGAATTGTCGCCGACGAGGCCGAGGATCTCGCCCTCGCCGAGGGTCAGGTTGATGTCCTTCAGGGCCTGGACAGGGCCGAAGGCCTTGGAGATGTGACGCATCTCGACGATCGGCTTGGCGGTCTTGTTTTCTGACATGGGCGTTCTCAGACGTGCGCTGTTTC
>JAFKJZ010000522.1 GCA_017305815.1 Hyphomicrobiales bacterium | reverse complement strand
GGCCCGAAGGTCCACCGGCCGCAACGCATCAGTTGGTCGGCGGGACCGGCGGCGCCGCGCCCTGCGGCAGCGGCTCTTCCAGCCACTTGGTGACCATTTCCGGCTTTGCATCCCAGGGAGCGGCATCGGCCAGATTGTCCTTGGTGATCACCTGGCTCGGCGCATAGTAGAACTGGCCGGGCTTGACCGAACCGTCGATGACGCCGAGCAGCAGGCGCAGCGCATGGACGGAGGCGATCGAGGGCGGGTTGCTGCCGGTCAGGGTCATCTGGCCCTTCTCGATCAGCTCGACGCCGTAGGGGGCGCCATTGTTGCCGCCGATCAGGATCTGGCCGGTCTTGCCGGCGCGCTCGATGGCAATCGCGACGCCAACGGCCATGTCGTCATTGGCGGCATAGATCGCCTTGACGTTCGGATGCGCCGCCAGGATCTGCGAGGCGGCGTCCATGGCCTTCTGGCGGTCCCAGTCGGCCGCGAGGTCGGCAACGCTGACCGCCTTGGAGCCGGACTTCGCGATGCCGTTCTTGAACGACTGCACGAAGGCTTCCGCGTCGCCGCGGCCGAGCTTGCCGGTGATGGTGGCGTATTCGCCCTCCGGCAGCAGCTTGCCGATCGCCTCGCCGACGGGTTCGCCGAACCGGTAGAGATCGATCTGCATGATGCCAGCCGAATCCGCCAGGATCGACTCGTCATAGCCATACTGGAAGAAGATCGGCACGCCGGCCTTCTTGGCCTGGGCGATGGCGGCCTTTTCCGACGACAGCGACACCGCATAGATCAGGATGCCGTCGACGCCCTTGGTGATCGCGTCCTGGACGTTGGCGAGTTCCTGGGTCGGGTCGTTGTTCGCCGAATAGGTGATCAGCTTGACGCCGAGCTTGTCGGCGGCGGCCTGGGCGGCGTTCATGCCGAACTGGTAGTAGGGATCCGGACCGCCGCGCATGAAGGCGATGGTCTTCTCGGCCGCCTGCGACAGGCTCGGCGCCATCAGCGCCGTTCCGAGCGCCAGAACCGCAAGGGCTCTCCTCGTGATAGTCATGGGTCGTCTCCTCCTTTGACGTCCTTGTGAAGCGGCGTGCCGGTTAGGCTTTTTTCTGCAGCAGGACCGCCGCGGTTATGATCAATCCCAGCACGGCGCTCTGGAAATTCGCGCCGACACCGAGAAGGTTCATGCTGTTGCTCACCAGCCCGAGCAGCAGGACGCCGCCCAACGTGCCGATGACCGAGCCGCGGCCACCGATCAGCGGCGTGCCGCCGATGACCACGGCCGCGATGGCGCGCAGCTCGTAGCCCGTGCCCATGCTGGGCAGGCCCGAGTCGAGGACGCCGGTGAGGATGACGCCGGCGACGCCAACGAAGAGGCCGCTCAGCGCATAGAGCGCGATCTTGATGCGCCGGACCGGAATGCCGGAAAGCCGCGCCGCTTCCTCGTTGCCGCCGATCGCGAAGGCGTAGCGGCCGAGCGTGGTGAAGCGCAGGATCAGGAACATCACGGCGATGGCGAGGATCATGGCGTAGACGGGCCACGGCACGCGCAGGAAATCGCCGAGGCCGAACACGTCGAACAGCGCGCCGGTGCCGTTGATCGGGCTGCCGCCCGACATCAGGATGGCGACGCCCTGCAGGAAGGTCATCGTGCCGAGCGTGATGATGAAGGGCGTGGCGCGGTTGGTCGAGACCAGCATGCCGTTGATCGCGCCGATGAGCGTGCCGGCGGCGACGCCGGCGAGGATGCCGAGCACGGCGGAGCCGGTGTGCATGATCGTCAGCGCCGTGGCGAGGCCGGCAACCGAAAGCGCCGCGCCGACCGAAAGGTCGAGGCCGCCGGCGATCAACAGGATGGTCTGGCCGGCGGCGACGATGCCGAGCGCCGAAACCTGGAACAGGATGTTGAGCAGGTTGTTGACCGACAGGAAGCGCGGATTGCCGATGGCCGTGATCACCACGATCAGCAGCAGCACGATCAGCAGCGTGTAGCGGCCGATATCGACCTTGCGGGAAGCCCCGGACTTGCGGCCCGCCGGCTGGGCGGCGGTAGCGGCGGAAGAGGTCATCAGTTCACGCTCCGGGCGCTTTGGGTTTGGATGGCCACGAGCAATTGCTGCGGATCGAGGCCTGCGGGCGACAGCTCCTGCTCGATCCGGCCGGCGCGCAGGACCAGGATGCGGTCGGCAAGCGCGATCAGCTCCTCGAGGTCGGTCGAGACGAACACGACGGTCGCGCCCTTGTCGGCGAGGCTGCGCAGGTGATCATGGATCTGGCGCTGCGATTCGACGTCGACGCCCTGCGTCGGCTCCTCCAGCACGAACAGCCGGCCATCGGCGAAGATGGCGCGGCCGAGCAGCGCCTTGCGCTGGTTGCCGCCGCTGAGAAACCGCACCTCGCGGCTGGGCACGCGCGGATTGAGATCGAGCCGCTCCGACATTTCGGTGGCGACGCCGGTTTCTTTCGCGAGCTTGAGCCAGCCCAGCTTCGACAGCGAGCGGAGCGCGGCGAGCGAGATGTTCTTGGCGATCGAAAGCCCCATGACCAGGCCGCGCCCCCGCATGTCCTCGGGAATGAACAGCACGCCGCGGGCGATCGCCTCGCGCACGGCGCGGGGCGCATAGGGTTCGCCACCCAGCGTCATCCGCCCGGAGAGGTCGCGATGGTCGAGCCCGCCGATCACGGCCGCGAGCGCATTGGCGCCGCCGCCAATCAAACCCGTCACGCCGACGATCTCGCCCTTGGCGACCTCGAGCGAGACATTGTCGAGCCCGCCCGGGCTGGAGACGCTCTCCATGATCAGGAACGGATCCGTCCGCGACCGCGGACTGCGATGCGTCTCGACCGCGTCGAGCGTGCGCCCGACGATCATCGAGATCAGCCCGTCCTTGTCGGCGCTCTTGCCCTCGACCACCGCGACCTTGCGGCCGTTGCGCAGAACCGTGATGCGGTCCGAGATCGCCAGGACCTCGTCGAGATGATGCGAGACATAGACGATCGCCATGCCCTGCCTGGCGAGATCGCGGATCAGCCGGAACAGGAATTCCGCCTGCGCCTTGTTCAGTGCCGCCGTCGGTTCGTCGAGCAGCAGCACATGCGCCTTCTCGCGCACGGCCTTGGCGATCGCGACCTGCTGACGGTCGGCGATGTCGAGATCGCCGAGGCGCTTGTTGACGGGAAGATCGAGCCCGAGCCGGGCCAGCAGCTCGGTCGCCCGCGCCGCCATCGCCTTGTCGTCGAGGACGCCGAAGCCCTTGCGGGGCTCGGCGCCGAGGAAGATGTTGGCCGCGACCGAGAGATCGAGATGCAGTTCGGGATTCTGGTAGACGATGGCGATGCCCGCCGCGCGTCCCTCGGCCGGATTGAGCGCCTTGAAGGCTGTGCCGGCGACGATGATCTGACCACTGTCGGGCGGCTGGGCGCCCGACAGGATCTTCATGAAGGTGGACTTGCCGGCGCCGTTCTTGCCGACCAGGCCATGCACCTCGCCGCGAGCAACCTCGAAGTCGATGTCGTCCAGCGCACGCTGACCGAGAAAGCTCTTGGTCACCGACTGCACCTGGATCGCGAGGGGGGTTGCGGAGTTCATCGCCGTGATGCCGCTCAGCCCTTGACCGCTTCCCAGCGACCGGACTTGGCCGATGCCAGCACGGCGTCGGTGACATAGTCGGTGCGGAGCGCATCGCGGAAGGTCGGCGCCGCCGGCGTGCCGGAGGCGAGACCGCCGAGGAAATCGGCCGCCTGGTGGATGAAGCTGTGCTCGTAGCCGATCTGCAGGCCAGGCACCCACCAGTGGCTCATATAGGGATGGTCGCCATCGGTGATGTGGATCGAACGCCAGCCGCGCAGATGGCCGTCGTCGCCGTGATCGAAAAACTGCAGCCGGTGCAGGTCGTGCAGATCCCAGGCGATCGAGCCCTTCTCGCCGTTGATCTCGAGCGTGTAGAGCGCCTTGTGGCCACGGGCGTAGCGGGTCGCCTCGAAGGTCGCGAGCGAGCCGTTCTCGAAGCGTGCCAGGAACGCGCTGGCGTCGTCGATTTTGACCTCCTCGACCTTGCCGCTGACGGCATGCGAGCGCTGCTTGACGAAGGTCTCCGTCGCCGCCGTGACGCTGTCGATGCCGCCGTTCAGCCAGAGCGCTGTGTCGATGCAGTGCGCGAGCAGGTCGCCGGTGACGCCCGAGCCGGCGACGCTGGCGTCGAGACGCCAGGTGCCCATGCCGCCCTGCGGCACGTCGGCCGAGATCGTCCAGTCCTGCAGGAACTTGGCGCGATAGTGGAAGATGCGGCCGAGCCGGCCCTCGTCGATCATCTGCTTGGCGAGCGTCACCGCCGGCACGCGGCGGTAATTGTACCAGACCATGTTGGCGACGCCGGCCGCCTCGACGGCCGCGACCATCTTCTCGGCCTCGGCGGCGTTGCGGCCGAGCGGCTTCTCGCACATCACCATCTTGCCGGCCTCGGCCGCGGCAATGGCGATCTCGGCATGGGTGTCGTTCGGGCTGGCGATATCGATCAGGTCGATATCCTTGCGCTCGATCAGCTTGCGCCAGTCGCTCTCCGAGCTTTCATAGCCCCAGTTGGCGGCGAAATCGGCGGCGCCCTTGGCGTTGCGCGTGGCGATCGCCTTCAGCACGGGCTCGTATTCGCCGCCGAAGAACTGGCCGACCTGGCGGAAGGCGTTGGAATGGGTGCGGCCCATGAAGCCGGCACCGACCAGACCGATATTGAGCTTCTTCTTGGTCATCCTGAAATCCCCCGGAGCCTTATTCGCGCCAGCCATGGGCGTCGCGCACCTTGATCATCGCCCCCAGAACGTCGTTCCAGGTCTGCTGCGCGGTCATCACCGAATTGGGGAACATGCAGCCGTCCCAGGCGATGTGGCGCATCTTCTTGGTCAGGTTGCCCGCGTCGTCGCGCAGCCAGTAGCCGGCATGCTTGGTGACATCGAGCTTGCCGTTCGGGTCGGTGACCTGGACGTGGCGGCCGGTCTTCTCGTGGTCGCCGGAGCCGAACACGGTGCCGTCGTTCTGGGCGACGTGGAAATCGTAGGTCCAGGGGCGGAGCGCGTCGGCGACCTTCTTGTAGGCGGCGTCGAGGACCGAGCGGTCCTGCCAGTCATAGCCCTCGGGAAGCAGGCGATCCTTCTCGGCGTTGTAACCGAGGGTGAAAAGCATCGAATGCGCCATGTCGGCCTGGTAGCCGACGATCCCGGGCATGCCGACTTCTTCGAGCAGGCGGACATTCTCGCGCCAGGACTGCATGCCGCCCCAGCAGATCTCGCCCTCGGCGACGACGAACTCGCCATGGTCCTGCGCCGCCTTGCCGGCCTCGCGGAACGTCTCGGCGATCAGCTTGGTGTTGCCGACGGGATCCTTGTCCCAGTCGCCGACGCCGGTGGAGGAATCGATGCGGATGCCGCCGGTCGGCCGGATGCCGAGTTCGCGCATCTGTTCGCCGATTTGCGCGGCCTTGCGAACCTGCGAGACGAAGCGCTTGCGGTCATCGGCCGAGCCCATGGCCGAGCCACCGCCGGCGCCCGCCCAGATCGGCGCCACGAACGAGCCGACCTTGAGGCCGTAGCTCGCGATATGGTCGACCATGCGCTTGACCTGGTCGCGGTCGCTGTCGATCGAGAGATGCGGATCGGCCAGCCAGAGATCGATGCCGTCGAATTTCTGTCCGTCGACTTCCGCCTTGGCGGTCAGCTCCAACAGGGTGTCGAGCGGGATGACGGGCTCGCCGCCCTCCCCGCCCTTGCCGACGACGCCCGGCCACGCGGCGTTGTGCAGCTTCGGATAGTTGTTTGGATCCGCCATCTCGCTCTTCCTCCCTCTCGAACCCGCCGGTCTCGCGGCAGGCCCCATCTGCATGCCGGGGAAGCGAACGGTCGCCGTTCGGGCGCGATCCTCCGCCGGCAGTCCTGGCGGACTCCGGGTGAATGGCGCGACGTTGCGAGGTCTCCTCCCCTGCGCGCATCGACCGCCTCCTCAGTCGGCCGAAGCACGACGGCACTGTCTGTTATATTAGTGTAACGTGTCAAGCAGCCTTCAACGCCAAGTTGGAGGCGAGGCTGTGGATTCAATTCATGAATGTTGCGGTATGGTTTTGTCTGGCATATCGTTGAAAACGATCAACTTCTTCCAGATTTCAACAAAAGGGAGCGGATTGCCGGCTTCCCCGATCCGAGGCGGCTATGCTTGCGACCATGCGCCAGACTAATATAACAGTAATACGAAACAGGTCGTGCGGCCGCGAAAGCCGAGCGATGCTGCTGGATGCCCGGACCGGCTTGGCCGGCACCGGCGATTTGAGAAAGGTCTGAACGGGTGGCCGAAGCGGCATTGCTGCAATTGCAGCTCGTCAACCTCGATCGCAAGTCGCCGCTGCGCGACCAGATCTACCAACTCGTCCGCACGCTGATCATCATCGGCCAGCTGCGTCCCGGCCAATCCGTCAACGAGATCGAGATCGCCGAGCAGCTCGGCGTGTCGCGCACGCCGGTGCGCGAGGCCGTGAAGCGGCTGAGCGACGAGGGCCTGATCAACGTCTATGCCCAGACAGGCACATTCGTCGCCGGCATCTCGCGCGACGCCCTCGAGGAAGCCTATGTGATCCGCAACGCGCTCGAGGTCGAGAGCGTGCGTCGCGCGGCGGCGAAGATCCGCAAGGAGCATCTCGAGGA
>JAFKJZ010000521.1 GCA_017305815.1 Hyphomicrobiales bacterium | reverse complement strand
GCCCAGGTCGACGCCGCGCGTCGGCTGGTTGACGAGCAGCAGCTTCGGCTGCTCGGAAAGCTCGCGCGCCACCACCACCTTCTGCATGTTGCCGCCCGAAAGCGTGCCGACGGCGAAGCCCGGACCGCCGGCTCGGACCGAATAACGCTCGATCAGCGCCAGCGCATGCGCCTTGATGGCCTTGAGATCGAGCAGGCCCCTGCGGACGAAGCGCCTGTCGGCGAGCCGGGTCGCGACGAGGTTCTCCGCGATCGTCGCGCCCGTCGCCAGGCCGCGGGCGATGCGGTCCTCGGGAATGCTGGCGACGCCGCGCTCGCGCCGTTCCAGGACGCTGAGGCCGTTGAGCCGGCCGCCGTCGAGGCGGATGTCGCCATCGGCGACCGGGCGCAGCCCGGCGACCGCTTCGAGAAGTTCGGCCTGGCCATTGCCCTCGACGCCGACGAGGCCGAGGATTTCGCCGGCATGCACCTTGAGATCGAGGCGCTCCGCGATGACGGCGCCGCTTTCCGCCTCGATCTTCAGTCCCGAGATCTCGCAGGCGACGGCGCCGCGGTCCTCGGCGCGATCGACGCGGAGCGTGATCTCGCGGCCCATCATCATGGTGGCGAGGCTGTCCTCGGTGACTTCCCTGGCGTCGACGGAGCCGACGGTCTTGCCGGCCCGCATGACGGTGATGCGGTTGGAGATCTCGAGCACTTCCGGCAGCTTGTGCGCGATGAAGATCACCGTGCGGCCCTGCGCGACCAGGGCGCGCACGGCGACGAAAAGCTCCTCGACTTCCTGCGGCGCCAGCACGGCGGTGGGCTCGTCGAGGATCAGGATGCGCGCGTCGCGATAGAGCGCCTTCAGGATCTCCACGCGCTGCTGCTGGCCGACCGGCAGCTGGCCGACTGGCGGCAGCGGATCGACGGCGAGGCGGAATTTTTCCGACAGCGCGCGCACCTTCCGGATCGCTTCCTCGCGGTCGAACTTGATGCCGGCGCGCGGCTCCGAGCCGAGCACGACGTTCTCGTAGACGGAGAAGGACGGCACCAGCGAGAAATGCTGGAACACCATGCCGATGCCGTGGTCGATCGCCTCGCGCGGACCGGCGAAGGAGACGGGCTTGCCTTCGAGGCGCAGCTCACCCTTGTCCGGCTGCTCGATGCCGAACAGGATCTTCATCAGAGTCGACTTGCCGGCGCCGTTCTCGCCGACCACGGCGTGCACTTCGCCCGCCTCGATCGAGAGATTGACCCCGTTATTGGCAACCGTCCCGCCCGGATAGGTCTTGCCGATGGAGATGGCTTCGAGCAGCGGCGCCATGCCTTTGCGTCCTTCGCGTCAGAAAGAAGGGCTCCGCCTGGAGGCGGAGCCCGACCTATCACTTCATCGCCGTTTCGACGACGATCTTGCCGGAGATGATCTCGGCTTCCGCCGCATCGACCGCGGCGCGCACATCGGCCGGGACCAGCTTTTCGTAATAGCTGTTCTTGGCGATGCCGACCGCGCCGTCGGCGAGGCCGAGCAGCAGGTTGGTGCCATAGGGCGCGGTACCGGCGAGCGTCTGCTGCAGGGCGGTGTAGAGCGAGTCGCCGACCTTCTTCTCGACCGAGGTGAAGATCACCGCGGCCTGGGCCGGATCGGTGCCCTCGAAGATCAGCGCCTGGTCGCTGTCGACGCCGACGGCGAGCTTGCCCTTGTCGCGGGCGGCCTGCAGGGCGCCGATGCCGGTGCCGCCGGCGATCGGGAAGACGATGTCGACGCCCTGGTCGAACTGGGCGAGCGCCAGTTCCTTGCCCTTGGCGGGATCGGTGAAGGTTCCGGCAACGGCGCGGGTAACCTGCACGTCCGGATTGCCGGCCTTGGCGCCCTGCTCGAAGCCGACGGCGAATTCGAGGATCGTCGCGCCCTCGACGCCGAGGATCTCGCCGATCTTGCCGGTCTTGCTGATCTTCGCCGCCGCGAGGCCGGCGAGGTAGGCGGCCGTCGAGACGCGGTAGTTGATCGCCAGGATGTTGCCGAACTTGCCGCCGGAGAAATCGGGCGCGTCGTCGAAGATGATGAACTTGGTGTCGGGATATTCGGGCGCCAGCTCGGCCATGAAGCCGGTCATCTCCCAGGTGCCGGCGATGACGACGTCAAAACCCTGGTCGGTGGCGTCGGCGAGCGCCGGCTGCCAGCGGCCGCGATCGAGGCCCGCCTCGATGACGGTGACGTCGACCGGCAGGTCGGCTTCCGCCCGCTTCAGGCCGGCGGCGGCGCTGTCGAGGAAGCTCTTGTCGCCGAGCGTGCCGTGCACGACCAGCGCCACCTTGAGCCGCTTCGGGCTGTCCTCGGCCTTGGCGGCCGATCCGGCCGTCGCCGCGATCAGGCCTGCTGTCAGCAGGCCGCCGAAGGCCCGGCGCGAAAGGGTGGTCTTGATCATCGAGGAACTCCTGTGGACGTCGTCATTGGATTGGCAAGGGCGGTGGGGCCAGGCGGCGAGGGCGACGGGCGATGCATACAGGCTCCCATCAGCGTATGGGAGCGGCCGGAATTCAAGCCATACGTCGTTCTCGTCCTCAACAAGGCATAGGCCGGCCAAGGCCGGGCCGGCTTCGGCTAGCGCAAAGCAAGGACCGTGCCGCTCATGGCGCCGGCGAATTTCAGCGCGAGCCTCGCAGGAAGGGCGAGGAGAGTCGCCGCTTCCCTGCCGGCCTTTGCGGCCGATCGCCGGTCGTCAGGCCCGCTTGCGGGCGGCCTCGACGCGCGACCAGAACGACTGGTAGGTCGCGGAGTAGTCGGCCTTGATCTCGGCGAGCGGCCGCCGCAGCAGCTTCCGGTCGGCGACCAGCTGCTCGCCGGCCACCCAGCTGTGGCGGACGTCGCGGCCGCTGCCGGAATAGACCAGCAGCGTCTCGATATCGGGGGCTTCCGAATAGCCGGGGCCGGAGACGTCGATGGCGATGACGTCGGCGGCCTTGCCGGCCTCCAGCGAGCCGATCTCGTGGTCGAGCCCGAGCGCACGGGCGCCGTCGATCGTCGTCATGCGCACCAGCTCGCGGCTGGAAATCGGCTGTGCCTTGCCCTCGCGATGCGAGGCGACGAGGCCGGCGACCCGCATCTCGGCGATCATGTCATAGGCATTGTTGGCGGCGACGTTGTCGGTGCCAAGCGCCACGACGACGCCGGCTGCCTTCAGCTTTACCGCCGGGCACATGCCCTCGCGGCCCGAGCGCAGGCCAGCCGTGGCGCAATAGGCGACGGACGCTGCCGGCGCCGCGGCGAAGATCGCGATATCCTCCTCCGAGAGGTCGAGGCAGTGGGCGGCGTGCACCCGACCGGCGAAGAAGCCGTCCCGCTGCAGCGCCTGCGTCGCCGTCAGCCCGTAGCGCGCGAGCGTTTCTTCATTGTCCTCGGGGCCGCATGCCATGTGCAGATGCATGCCGCATCCATACTCGACCGCGAGATCCACTTCGGCGCGCAGCAGGGATTCCGAATTGTCGACATAGGGCGCATGCGGTCCGAACCAGGGCACGATGCGCCCGTCGCCGGAGCGCTGCCGCTCGATGAAGGCGGCGGCGTTCTTCAGTTCCTCGTCGCCACGCGCCTCGTCGCCAAGCTGCACGATGCCATAGGCGATCACAGAGCGGAGGCCCGCCTCGGCGACGGCGGCGGCGATCTCGTCGGCGAAGAAATACTGCTCGCAGAAGGTCGTCGTGCCCGAGAGCGCCATCTCGGCGCAGGAGAGCGCCACGGCCGGGCCGATATCGGAAGAGAGAAGCGACAGTTCTGGCTCGCGAATGGTGTTGTACCAGCCTTCCATGGTCAGCAGGCTGTGACCTTCCGAGCGACCGCGAAACAGGATCATGGCCGAATGGGTGTGCGCGTTGACCAGGCCCGGCATCACTACATGGCCCGGCAGCGACAGGACCCTGTCGAAACCCGCGTCGTCCGGGCAAGTCGACATAGGACCCGCACCGGTGATGCGGTCATCGACCATGGCGAGCCAGCCTGCAGGATGGACGGTGTTTTGGCTGTCGACGGTCAAAACAGTCGCGTCGCGGAGAAGAGTAGAACCCATTTGACCTACTATCGGGAAACCGTTCTAGATAGGAAGCTAAAGCCACTTCGACGGAATTTTGTCAAATGCATTCAAGGGCATACTATTCGTCTGCGCAGCATTTCGCCGCCATGACCATTCTTTGGGCATAGCGCCTTGAGCTCCAATCCGTTCAAGGCCGATCCGGCCATTCCGGCCCGTCTCGCCAGCCTCGGCCCCGAGCTGCGCGAAGCGGTTCAGCAGGCGGCGAAGGGCGTGCTGGCGTCTCGCGCGCGTGCGCCCCTCGGCAATGAAGGCAGTGTGATCCCCCGTGCCGTGGCGGAGGATCTGATCGGGCGGTTCCAGCTTTCATCCGTGCGGGAACTGATGCTGCTCCTGCTCGACGTCGCCAAGGGCTATGCCCACCCGTCGATCTCGGATTTCCATGTCGGCGCGGTCGGGCTGGAGGCGGAGACCGGCAATCTGATCCTCGGCGGCAATGTCGAGTTTCCGGGTTCGCATCTCGGCTACACGCTGCATGGCGAGGGCTTCGTCGTCATCCGCGCCATGAGCCGTGGCGCCAACATCTCCACGCTGGCGATCGGCGAGGCGCATCCCTGCGCCCATTGCCGCCAGTGCCTGGCCGAATATGCGCGATGCGGCGAACTGGAACTGATCGACCCGCTCGGCCATACGCTGTCGCTGGCGCAGCTCTATCCCTGGCCGTTCGACCCGGCCTATCTGGGTGAGCCAGGCGCGGTGCCGGGGCGGGTCCTCTGGCCCGAACTGGCGTTCGAGGCGTCTTCCGGTCATCCCGAGGCGGCAGCCTTGCTCGCGGTCGGCCGCTACAGCCATTCGCCCTATAGTCGCTGCCCCGGCGCAGTGGTGCTGACGCTCGCCGACGGCAATCGCGTCAGCGGCATCGCCATGGAGAGCGTCGCCTTCAACCCGACGATCCAGCCGATCCAGGCCGCGATCGTCAATCTTCTCGCCCATGGCTATGGCTATGCGGATATTCGGGAGGCGGTGCTGGGCACGGTCGTCGGCGGTGCGGTCGACTATTCGCGCTCGACGGCCGAACTGCTTTCGAGCCTGTCGCCCGATATCCGGCTGACCGTTCTCGGTTGGTGGGGCTAACCGGTGCCGGGCGCGTTCCGGATCCCAGGCCGTCGGGTCGGCGGTACCCTCTTTTCTATTTGCCGGCGATCCGCTAGCTCAATTGGTATCACGGGGGGAATTCAATGACGCTCGCAGTTACTCTGCTTCTGATTGGCCGCATCATTCTCGGCCTGTTCTTCGTTATCGCCGGCATCCGCAATTTCGCGAATTTCGCCAATGCCAGCGCGACCGAGACCAATTACGGCTTCAAGCTGCCGGCGGCGCTGGTGGCGCTGGGCTTCGCTTCCCAGCTGGTGGGCGGTCTTTCCGTCGCGCTCGGCATCCTGCCCGGCTGGGGCGCCGCGCTGCTGATCCTGTTCCTGATCGGCGCGACCTCGCTCTTCCATAATTTCCTGCTGTTCCAGGGCGAAGCGCGCAAGCCGCACCTCTACCTGACGCTGGTGAACTCGACGCTGGTCGGCTACTGCCTGATGGTGATCGGCCTCTCGCTCTGAGCGCGGACGATCGGCTTTCTCCTTCGGGGCGTGCCTTGTCGGCGCGCCCCGATTTCGTCCGGCTGTCCTTCAGTGCGAGACTGAGCCGGAGAACAGGTTGACGATCAGCACGCCGGTGATGATGAAGCCGAGGCCGACCAGCGCGGCCGTATCGAGCGTCTGTCGGAACAGCACCAGCCCGATGGCCGAGATCAGCACGATGCCGAGCCCGCTCCAGATCGCATAGGCGATGCCGACCGGCATCGTCTTCAGGACGATGGTGAGGAAATAGAACGCCGCGCCATAGCAGGCGACGGTGCCGAGCGTTGGCAGCAGCCGGGTGAACTGCTGCGTCTGTTGCAGCAGCGTCGTGCCCATCACCTCGCAGGCGATGGCGATTCCAAGCGACGCATAGGTGGCAAGCGGCGTGCTCATGCCGGGCTTCTTTCGGGTTCGGTCGTCATGCGGATCAGTCGGTCGCGCAGGACGGCGCGGTCCATGCGCAGCGCCGGGTCCATGTCGCAGAGGTCGGACAGCCAGATGCCGTCGGCGGCGTAGCGCACGATCTCCAGCATCGGCGCCGAATCCGTGTCGGCGTGGCGGGCGAGCCGCGCGCGATACCAGTCCGACCACAGGCGGCGCAGCGCCGGGTCGGTCATCATCGAGATCGACAGCGCGCCCCAGGGGCTGGGCGCCTTCGATTCCATCAGCCGGATCGCCGAATCGACATAGGCGCGGGTGAAGCGGCCGGGAACGACCGGGTCCGCCGCCAGGATCGCGTCGATCTCCGCGTCGAGCTTGTCGAGAAGGTCGGTGAACACCCCCTCGATCAGCTTTTCCTTGCTGGCGAAGTGATGGAACAGGCCACCCTTGGTAACGTCGGCCGCGTCGGCGACGGCCTGGATGGTCAGCGACGCCAAGCCGGTCTCGACGGCGAGACTCGCCGCGCAGTCGAGGAGCCTGCGGCGGACCTGTTCGGGCTGCTTCTTGCGTTCATGGGCGCTAGTCATGATTTAAACATACCGAATGGTCGGTATGTCCGCAAGGGTTGGGAAATCGGCGATGGCATCGGGTTGCCGG
>JAFKJZ010000520.1 GCA_017305815.1 Hyphomicrobiales bacterium | reverse complement strand
TTCCTGCTGGCGCTCGAAGCGCCGGTCGAGGGCCATGCCCGCGTCATGATCAGCGCCGCCGACAGCTACATGGACGAGCCGACGGCGGAACTAGCCGAGCGCGCCTTCCCGAACGTGAAGCGCAATCCGATGCCGGGCTTCGCCAGCACCTTCGACCTCGACAATGCGCGGAAGACGTTGGGCTATGAGCCCCGCCATTCCTGGCGCGACTATCCGAAAGCATGATTGGAGACCGTCAATGACGCGGTTCGTGGACAAGATCGTTGTGGTGACGGGCGGCGCGGGCGCCATCGGACAGGCGGCCGTGCGCCGCTTCCTCGCCGAGGGCGCGGCGGGCGTCGCCATCCTCGATCAGGACGGCGGACGCGCCGAGGCGCTGGCGGCCGAACTCGGCGACAAGGCGTTCGCGGTCGCCGCCGACGTCACGGAGCCGGCGGCCGTCGACCAGGCGCTTGCCGCCGTCGTCGCCCGTTTCGGCCGCATCGACGTGCTGTTCAACAATGCCGGCATCTCCGGCACGCCAGCGCCGGTCTATGACCTGCCGCTGGAGGAATGGGACCGGGTGATCCGGATCAACCTGCGCGGCATCTTCATCGTCCAGCAGGCCGTCGTCCGCATCATGATCGCGCAGAAGCAGGGCGGCGCCATCGTCAACATGGGCTCGTCCATGGCGGGCTGGGACGTGCTGCCGGGCGGCTCGCCCTATACGGCCAGCAAGCACGCCGTCGTCGGCCTGACCAAGGTCGCGGCGCTCGATTGCGCCGCCTATGGCATCCGCATCAATGCGATCTGCCCGGGCGTGATCCAGACGACGCTGGGCGTCCCGGCGGCCGACCAGGCGGCCTTCGAGGCGAGCACCAAGCGCTTCTCCGACCGCATCCCGCTGCGCCGCATCGGCCAGCCGGAGGACGTCGCGGCGGCGGTCGCCTTCCTCGCCAGCGACGACGCCCGTCATGTCACCGGCGTCGACTGGTTGATCGATGGCGGCCAGACGCTGCTGAGCTGGGCCAATGCCCCCGATGCTGATGCGTTCCCGCGCCTGATCTAGGCGCCGGCGTCACGCCTTTGGCGTGGCTTCGGGACGGACAAGAAAAAAGGGGCGACGCCGGTCTGGCGTCGCCCCTTTCGTTTGGGCGGTGCCGAGGCCTGGGGCCTCAGGCGGGTTCCTGGCGGGCGGCCGGCGCCGGTGCGGCCGGGGGCGTCGTCGTCGCCTCCGCTTTCTTGTCCTTGCCGCCACCGATCAGCCGGTAGAACAGCGGGATGAAGAAGGTGGCGATGAAGGTCGCCGCCAGCATGCCGCCGATGACGCCGGTGCCGATCGAATGGCGGCTGGCGGAGCCGGCGCCCGTCGAGATCGCCAGCGGCACCACGCCGAGGATGAAGGCCAGCGACGTCATGATGATCGGGCGGAAGCGCAGGCGCGCCGCCTCGAGCGCGGCGTCGAAGGCGCTCATGCCCTCCTCGCGCTTGATCACGGCGAACTCGACGATCAGGATCGCGTTCTTCGCCGCCAGACCGATCAGGGTGACCAGACCGATCTGGAAGTAGACGTCGTTGCTGAGCCCGCGCAGCCAGATGGCGAGGAACGCACCGAACAGCGCGAACGGCACCGCCAGGATGACGGCGAGCGGCAGCGACCAGCGCTCATACTGGGCGGCGAGGATCAGGAACACCATGATGATGCCGAAGATCAGCGCCTGCTGGCCGGTGCCGCCGGTGGCGATTTCCTGGTAGGCGGAGCCCGTCCAGGCGACGGTGTAGTTCGGCGGCAGCGCTTCCGCCGCCACTTCGCGGATGGCTGCCAGCGCCTGGCCGGACGAGTAGCCCGGTGCAGGATTGCCCATCACCTTGGCGGCGGGGAAGTTGTTGAAGCGCTCCAGCAGGTCCGGTCCGATCGTCCGTTCGACATGCACGAGCGCGTCGAGCGGGATCATGCTGCCGCCGTCGGCGCGGACGAAGACCTGGCGCAGGTCCTCCGGCTTCTCGCGGAAGTTCGCCTCCGACTGCAGCTTGACCTGGAAATTGCGGCCATAGAGCGTGAAGTCGTTGACGTACAGGCTGCCGAAGGTCGCCTGCATGGTGGCGAAGATCGAGGTCAACGGCACGCCGAGGGCCTTGGCCTTCTCGCGGTCGACATTGATCTTGTACTGCGGGACGTTGGTCGCAAGCGTCGTGCGGACGCCGGCGAGCTCCGGACGCTTGGCGGCGGCCTCGACCAGCGCCTGGGTCGTCGCCAGCAATTGCGGGGTTCCGGCGCCGGCGCGGTCCTGCACGTACAGCTCGAAGCCGCCCGTCGTGCTCAGGCCCTGGATCGGCGGCGGGTTGAAGGCGAGAACCATGCCGTCCTGGATACCGGCGTTCATGCCCATCACCTGGCCGGGCATGGCGCGCGCGTCGAGATCCGGGGTCTTCCGCTCTTCCCAGTCCTTCAGCTTGACGAAGGCGGCGCCGGCGCTTGGCGACTGCGAGCCCGCGAGCAGGTCGAAGCCGGAGAAGGCGAGCACGCTCTGCACGGCCGGGTGCTTCGACACATTGTCGTTCACGGTCGACATGACGTCGGCGGTGCGCGACAGGGCCGCGGCCGGCGGCAGGATGCCGACCGTCAGGATGACGCCCTGATCTTCTTCCGGCACGAGCGCGCCGGGGATCTTCATGGCGAGATAGCCCATGGCGCCGATCATGACGGCGAACAGCGTCACGCCGAGCAGGGCCCGCTTCAGGAAGAAGCGCACGCCGGCCGTATAGCCGCGCGTCAGCCGGTCGAAGAAGCGGTTGAACAGGCGGAACGGCAGGATCGGCTCGTGATGGCCCGGCTTCAGCAGCAGGGCGCAGAGCGCCGGCGTCAGCGTCAGGGCGACGATGCCGGAGAGGGTAACGGAGACGGCGATGGTGATCGCGAACTGGCGATACATTTCGCCCGCCAGGCCGCCCATGAACGCCACCGGCACGAACACCGAGACGAGCACCAGCACGATGGCGATGACGGGACCCGTCACTTCGCCCATCGCCTTGATGGTAGCCTCGCGCGGCGGCAGCTTTTCCGTCGTCATGATGCGCTCGACGTTCTCGAGCACGACGATGGCGTCGTCGACGACGATGCCGATCGCGAGCACGAGGCCGAACAGCGTCAGCAGGTTGATCGAGAAGCCGAGCAGATACATGCCCGCGAAGGTGCCAAGGATGGACACCGGCACGGCGATCAGCGGAATCAGCGTCGCCCGCCAGTTCTGCAGGAAGACGAAGACGACCACCACCACGAGGATCAGCGCCTCGATGAAGGTCTTGATCACCTCGTCGATCGAGGCCTGCACGAACAGGGTCGTGTCATAGGGGATCCTGTAGCTGACGCCTTCCGGCATCCGCGTCTGGATCTCGTCCAGCTTGGCCTTGACCGCCTCGATCGTGTTGAGCGCGTTGGCGCCCGGCTGCAGGTAGATGCCGATCGGCACGGTCGGCTGGCCGTCCAGGATGGCCTTGAAGCCATAGTCCTGGGCGCCGAGGTCGATGCGCGCGACGTCGCGCAGCCGCAGCGTCGAGCCGTTCGAATCCGAGCGCAGGATGATGTTGCCGAAGGCCTCGGGGTCGGGCAGGCGGCCATCGGTGGTGACGGCGTAGGAATAGGTCAGCTGGCCCGCGGTCGGCGGATCGCCGACGCGGCCGGCGGCGTATTGCTGGTTCTGCTCGCGGACGGCGGTGGCGACGTCGTCGGTCGTCAGGCCGAACTGCGCCAGCTTGTCCGGGCGCAGCCAGATGCGCATGGCGTAGTTTTCGCGGCTGAACAGGTTCGCCTCGCCGACGCCCGGCGTGCGCTTCAGCTCGTCGATGACGTTGAGCAGCGCGTAGTTGGCCAGGTAGACGGAGTCGTATTGCGGGTTGTTCGAGGTCAGCGCGATGACCGCGAGGATCGAGCTCGACTGCTTGTTGACCGTGACGCCGAGCCGCTGCACTTCCGACGGCAGCGCCGAGAGGGCGCGCTGCACGCGGTTGTTGACGTTGATCGTCGCCTGGTCGGCGTCGGTCCCGGTGGCGAAGGTCACGATCAGCCGCATCGAGCCGGAGCCCGAGTTGATCGACTGCATGTAGAGCATGTCCTCGACGCCGTTGATCTGCTCTTCGAGTGGCGCCGCGACCGTCTGTGTCAGCACGTCGGCGCTGGCGCCGGGATAGGTGGCGTTGACGACCACCTGCGGCGGCGTCAGTTCCGGATACTGGGCGATCGGCAGCGCGCGCATGGCGAGGATGCCCGCCAGCACGATGACGATCGAGATGACGGCCGCGAAGACGGGCCGGTCGACGAAGAAGCGGTTCATCAGTTCGCCTGCGCTGTCTGGACGATCGTCTTGGCGGCCGCGACCGGCGCCCCCGGACGGACCTTGATGACGCCGGAGGTGACGACCTGGTCACCGGACTTGAGGCCGGCGGTCACGACCCAGCCGCCCTCGACCGACTGGCCGAGCGTCACCGGCGCCATGGCGGCGACGCCCTTGTCGTCCACGGTGTAGACGAACTTGCCCTGCGGCCCCTGCAGCACGGCAATTTCGGGGATGACGATCGCCTGCGGCAGCGACATGCCGCTGATGGTCACGCGCACGAACTGGCCGGGGATCAGGCGGAAGTCCGGATTGGCGAACACGGCGCGCGAGCGGATCGTGCCGGTCTGCGTGTCGATGCTGGCCGAGGTGAAGTCGATCTCGCCGGTCTTCTCGTAGGCGGAGCCGTCGCCGAAGGTGATGCTGGCGATCAGCTTGTTGCCGGCGGTCGGATGCTTGTGCGCCTCGGCGATCTCGCGGATCTCGGCGGCATTCGCATCGGTGAAGGAGAAGTTCACATAGACCGGGTCGAGCTGGGTGATCGTCGTCAGCAGGCTGTCGGTGCTGCCGACGCCGATCAGGCTGCCTTCCGGCACGACGTCGAGGCTGGTGACGCCGTCGATCGGCGCGCGCACCGTCGCATAGTCGAGATTGATCTGGGCGGCCTTCAGCTGCGCCCTGGCCGCGGCGACGGATGCTTCGGCGAGCTCGACCGCCGAAAGGGCGTCGTCGCGGGTCTTCTGCGAGCCAACCTGGCGGCTGAACAGCTCGACGGCGCGGACCTTGTCGCGGTTCGCCTGGGCCAGCTGCGCCTCGGCGGTCTGCAACTGCGCCTCGGCCTTGGCGACCTCTGCCTCATAGGTCTTGGGATCGACGCGGAACAGCACGTCGCCGGCCTTCACCCGCGCGCCCTCGACATAGGCCCGCTCCATCAGGATGCCGCCGACCTGGGCGCGCACCTGGACTTCGCGGAACGCCGAGACGCGGCCGGCATAGCTGTAGCTGATCGGCACTTCGCGCGCGTTGAGCGTGGTGAGCTCGACGCTAGGCGGCGGCGGGGCGGCCGGCGCCTGTGCCATGGCCGTCGCGGGTAGCGCCAGGAGGCTGGCGCCGAGGAAGAGCGTTGATAGGGTTTGGCGGGCGAAGGAGGCCAAGCGCATGGTTTTGCACCGCAAATATGAGATGTCTGGATCTATTGCAGTACAGCATATATACCTGCATCGCTGTATGTAAAGGAAGCTTGCTAAGTGAGGCGAACAAAATCTCAGTCTGAGGAAACTCGGCAACGCATCCTGGATGCCGCGGAAACCGTGTTCATCGAGATCGGCGTCGCGGGTGCCTCGCTGGAGCGGATCGCGGCGGAGGCCGGCGTGACGCGCGGCGCGATCTACTGGCATTTCGCCAACAAGCAGGAGCTCCTGACCGCGATTTTCGCCCGCGCATACGACCAGCACGTCAATGGGCTGGCGCGGACTTTCGAGGACGCCTCCGACCCGCTGCGGGCGGTTCTCGACTGGGCGCTCAGCGTGATTGAGCTGTTCGGCACTGACGAGCACACGCGCACGGTCTACAGGATCACCGTCACGCGCTGCGAATATCTAAGCGAGATGCAGGAGGCCTATACCCTGCAGCGCTCCATGCACGACACCATGGTCGAGAATTTCCGTCTCGCCTTCGAGCGGGCCTCCGAGGCCGGCCAGCTGGCGCCAGGATGGACGGCGACGACGGCATCGACGACGCTGCACTGCTTCATGTCGGGCCTGCTCGACAACTGGCTCCGCTTTGATTTCGACGTCGAGGTAGCCAAGACCCTGCGGATGGCGCTGGAGAGCCTGGTGGAAAGCTTCCGCCGCGATGCCGCCTGTCCGCAGCAGGTGGCGCTTTCAAAGGCGCGCGGATGATCCACCAGGGTGGGCTCAGCCGATGAAGAGCCTGCCGATCGCCCACCAGATCAGGATGCTGGCGGCGATGATGCCGGCATAGACGAGCGCGCGCGTCACCACCCGGAGCATGACCCGCCAGCCGGGCTGAAGCGCGTCGCGCTCCTTTGCCTCGGCGGCGTTTCTCGGATGGTCGGGGATCTGGCTGCTCATCGGTGACGGCTTCCCGTGACGGGCAGCGGCGATTCGCGGCACGCTTCCGTAGAGGTAGACGAGAGATCCGCTTCGCGAAAGGGCCGCCGTCGCCGCGGCCGGTTGCGGTCTATTCGCCCTGCGCCAGCAGACCTTCGTAGAGCCGCGCGAGGCGCTCCGGCTGGAACAGCGTGCGGCCTTCGCCGGCGCCGACGAACAGCGCGTGCGACGCCGGATCGGCGCGCGCCCGCGCGGCGTCCGGGTTGAGCGCCAGGTAGTCGGCCGGGCGGAACGGCGG
>JAFKJZ010000519.1 GCA_017305815.1 Hyphomicrobiales bacterium | reverse complement strand
GCGAGCTTCAGCCTCGGCTCCAACCAGGTCGGGCTGCGCGCGGCCAATGAGCGGCTGGTCCTGTCGCTCATCCGTACCCATGGCCAGCTGTCGAAGGCGCAGATCGCCGAACTGACGGGGCTGACCGCGCAGACCGCCTCGGTCATCGCGCGCAGCCTGGTCGAGGCCGGGCTTCTGGTCGCCGGCGCGCCGGTGCGCGGCAAGGTCGGCCAGCCCTTCGTGCCGCTCAGCCTGCACGCCGCCGGCGCGATGTTCTTCGGCCTCCATGTCGGCGAGCGCGAGGCGCATCTCGTCCTCGTCAACTTCACCGGCCTCGTCGTCGCGGAGCGCCGCTTCTCGCTCGAGGGACGCACCCTCGGGGATGTCGCCGCGCTGGCCCGCAAGGCGGTGGGCGACATCCGCTCCGACTTCGATGCCGAGGCGAATGCCCGGCTGCAGGGGATCGGCATCGCGGTCGCGGCCGGCCGGCACGAGGCGCAGTCCGCCCCCCATCTGGCCGAGGTCGACGAAACCCTGCTGGCGCTCGGCCGTCAGCTTCACCTCGCCACCTACATCAGCAGCGACGCCGTCGCCGCCTGCAGCGGCGAGCTCATCTATGGCCTCGGCAGCGGCGTGCCGAGCTTCGCCTATCTGTTCATCGGCGATTCCCTCGGCGGCGGCCTGGTCCAGAACGGCCAGATCCATTTTGCCCGCGATGCTGCCGGCCTCGGTATCGGCAAGGTTCCGGTTCCGGGGCTCGACGGCGCGACGGTGCCGCTCTGGACGCTCGTCGAGCATCCCGACGCGATCTCGGATGAGCGGCGCCTTGCCGCGCTGGCCCGAGGCATCGCCCATGCCGTCTATTCGGTTTCGGTGACGATCGGCTGCGAGCTCGCTGTCATCGACGGATTGCTGCCGCCCGCGGTGCGCCGGCGCATCGTCGTTTCGGTGAAGAGCGAGCTGGCGCGGCTCGATGCCGGCATGGCTGCGAAGCTCGCGATCCGCGAGGGCACGAGCGAGCGGCGCGCGGTCAGCCTCGGCGCAGCCTGCCTGCCGCTCGTCGACCGCTTCTTTCCCCAGGCCGAGATCAGCTCCGGCGCGACCCTTTCAAGATCCGATTGAGCGCGGCGCGCGATCGCGCGCCGCGTCGAGACGGGTTCCGCGGTCTCCGCCCGGCCTACAGGGTACCGGCGAGGTAGCTTTCGAGCGTGGCGCGGACGCCATTCGTCCAGAGGCTGTTCAGCGCGCGGGCGAAGTTGGCGGCGAAGCGCGGGTTGGCGCCGACGTCGCCATAGATGTCGCGCATCGCCAGCCAGGCCTGCGGGTCGTCCTTCGCCTGCCGGGCGGTTTCCTTGAGGCGGTCCCAGCTCGGATCGTTCGGCTCGACAGGCGCGCCCGCATCCGTCGTGCCGAAGCAGTAGCGGCACCAGAGCGCGCTGACGAGCGCGAGGCCGGGCGCGTCGCGGCCGGCGGCGAGGTTGTCGGCCGCCGAGGGGATGATGAACTTCGGCTGGCGGTTGGCGCCGTCATGAGCGAGGCGACGGTTGGTGTCGCCGATCTTGGGATTGCCGAAGCGGCGCTGGCAGAGCGCGAAATAGGCCCCGAGGTCGGTATCCGGCACGGGCGGTACGATCGGGACGATGTCGTCGGCCTCGACCTTGGCCAGGAAGCGCGCGATCTGCTCGTCCTCCATCGCCTCGTGGACGAAGTGGATGCCGAGCAGGCTCGCCGGATAAGCGATCGTGGCGTGGCCGCCGTTCAGGATGCGGATCTTCATGTGCTCGTAGGGAGCGACGTCGGGCACGAACTGCACGCCGACCGCCTCGAGCGCCGGCCGCCCGGCCGGGAAACGGTCCTCGAGCACCCATTGCCGGAAGCTCTCGCAGAAGACCGGCCAGGCATCGTCGATGTCGAAGTCGCGGGCGAGGATGTCGCGCTCGCGCTCGGTCGTCGCCGGGGTGATGCGGTCGACCATGCTGTTGGGGAAGGCGACGGTGTCGCGCACCCATCGCGCCAGCGCCGGGTCGATTTTTTCCGCGAGGCCCGCGATGGCGTTCTCGGTGACGTGGCCGTTGCCGGGGATGTTGTCGCAGCTCATCACGGTGAAGGGCGCGATGCCGTTGTCGCGGCGATGGACGAGGCCGGCGAGGATCAGGCCGAAGGTGGTGCGCGGCGCGTCGGGGTGGGTGGCGTCGTGGGCGATATCCGGGTGGTTGGCGTCGAAGGCCTGCGTCGCCGGGTCGATGTAGTAGCCGCCCTCGGTGATGGTCAGCGAGACGATGCGGATCGCAGGGTCGCGCAGCCTGGCGAGGATCGCGGCGGTGTCGCCGGGCGCGATGTAGTCGATCATGGCGCCGGTGATGGTGGCGCTGGCGCGGTCGGCCTCCTGCTCCACCACGGTGGTCAGCCAGTGCTGGCCCTTCAGCTTCTGCTGGATCGGCGCATCCGCCTCGCGCACGCTGGCGCCGATGATGGCCCAGTCATGGCCCTGGCCGCTCTGGAAGAGGTCGTTGAGATAAACCGCCTGGTGGGCGCGATGGAAGTTGCCGAGGCCGAAATGCAGGATACCGGCCTTCAGCGCGGCCCGGTCATAGGTCGGCACGGTCGCGGTGGTGATCGAGGCAAGTGGCGCGGAAGAGAGAGCGTGCATGGTTTCGGGTCCGCCCTGATGGCTGCGTTGGAGCCCGTCATAGCGCCGCCGGCGGAACTTGTCGCCGGTCTTGCCGCGGGCCGGGGCTGGCCGGACGCATCTTTCGCCCGGCCGCCTGCGATCGGGCTGGTCCTGCAGGTCACTCCGTGGCGATGACTGCGGCCGCCTCGCCCTGGCTCGCCTCCGCCGGCAGCAGGCGATAGACCGCCAGCGACAGCCAGGCGCAGATCGCCATCGCGGCGGCGGTCGAAAGCGGCGTCCGGCCGTCGAAGAAATAGGCGACGGCCGCCCCGGCGATCGCGCCGAGGCCGAGCTGGCAGGCCGCAAGCGCGGCGCGCGCCACGCCGGCGATATGCGGCAGCGGCTGCAGGGCAAGCTGGATCGCATTGGCGAAGATGAGCCCGGCCGAGAACATGCAGAGCGCCACCAGCCCGAGCAGCAGCGGCAGCGGGATGTGGACCGTCATCGAAAGCACGGCCAGCGCCGTCGAGGTCGCTGCCGCCAGGCCGAGCCCGATGGCGAGCGGAATGCGCGGCGAGACGGCGCGCGCGTTCAGCTTGCCGTTGACGAAATTGCCGGCCAGCAGCGCCACCGTCGTGAAGGCGAAGGTCAGGCCATAGGCCGTCGGGCCCAGCTCGTAGGCTTCCATCAGCACGAAGGGCGAGCCGCTCACATAGGAGAACAGGCAGCCGAACGACAGTGTCGCCACGAGAGTGTAGCGGAGCGACTGTCGATGCCGGAATGTCTCGGCGTAGTTGGCCGCGATCTGGCCGGGGCGGAGATTGTTCTGGGCCGTCGGCGTGAACGACTCGCCATAGCCGAACAGCATCGCGACGAAGACGGCGCCGCCCATCAGCGCCAGGAAGCCGTAGATGCCGCGCCAGCTGGAAAGCAGCAGCAGGCCGGAGCCTATGGTGGGCGCGCAGATCGGCGCCAGCAGGCCCATCAGGCCGATATAGGACATCTTCGCCCGTGCGACGGCGCCGTCGAACAGGTCGCGCACGATGGAGGTCGGCAGGGAACGGCTCGCCCCGGCGCCGATGCCTTGCGCCAGCCGCCAGGCGAGCAGCTCCGGCAGGGTCGACGCCAGCGCGCAGCCGATGCTGGCGAGCGTGAAGATGGCGCTCGCGACCAGGATCACCGGCTTGCGGCCGAACCGGTCGGCCAACGGTCCATAGAGGAGCGGCGAGCCGGCGAAGCCGATCATGAAGGCGCTGAGCGCCAGCCCGACATCGCTGACCGGAACCTGGAAGGCGTCCGCGATGGCGGAAGTGCCCGACAGGGCCATGTCGGTGCCGAGGGCCGGCAGGCCGCTGCAGAGGCTCAGCAGCACGAGGAAGCCGGTCGAATGCGGATTGAGGAAACGGGGCATTGCGGGCTCTGTATCGATTCAATCCGGCGACTATAGGCCCATCGACGTGGCGCGGCCACTGGGCTCAGCCGGTCGCTTGGTCGCAGGCGTCCGACGCTCGCGCGCGGCCAGATGCGGCGTGGCGCGCGCGTTTTTCCGTGTTCCTGCGGCCTTGAAGGCTGCGGTCGCGGACCCGGGCGGTCCGCGACCGCAGGCGGCCTTCAGGAAGAAGGGGATCCGCCGCTAGCGCCAGGCCGGGCCGCGCGTGGGCGAGAGCTTCTCGCAGCCTTCCGCCGTCACCAGCAGCATGTCCTCGATGCAGGCGCAGCCGAAGCTTTCGTCGGCGATGATCGGCTCGACGTAGAAGCACATGCCGGCCTCCAGCGTCAGCGGCGGCCGGTTGCGGAAGACCGGCGTCTCGGTCAGGTCGAGGCCGAAGCCGTGACAAAGGGTGAAGTCCCATGCCGCGAAGCCGCGCTCGGCGATCACCGCGTTCATCGTCTCGATGACGGAATGGGTGGTGACGCCGGGCTTCACATGGGCGAAGGCGGCGTCGTTGGCGGCCTCCGTCGCGGCGAGGATGCGGGCGACCTGCGGCGACGGCTCGGCGACGACGTTGCGCGACATGTCGGACTGGTAGCCGAACAGCTTGCAGCCGAGGTCGATGACGACGAGATCGTCCGGCCTGATGATGTTCTGCGGGCTCGGAAACACGTTCTTCAGCGCGCCGCGCGGACCTGCTACCGGGAAGCAGCCGAACGACATGCGCTCGGCGCCGGCCGCCATGCAGGCCTGGTGCGCCGCGGCGGCGACGTCGCTTTCGCTGGCGCCGACGGCGGCCGCGTCCATCGCCTGCTCCATGGCGCGCGCGGTCAGATCGGCGACGCGGCGGATGATGGCGATCTCGGCCGGGCTCTTGATGCGGCGCAGCCGGTCGAGGATGGCGTCGCCGGCGACGAGCGCCGCGTGGCTCCAGCGCGCCGCCATCGCCCTGGCCGTGAAATAGGGGATCTGCGCCAGGCCGGCGACGACAAGCGCGTCGGGAGCGACCCGCCACTGGCCGAGGACGTCGAGGCTCATCGCCAGCAGGTCGTCGGCCGTGCCGGCGAAGGAGACGCGGACATCCGTCATCCAGCTCGACTGGATGTTCGAATGCATCGGCTCGCCATGCGCGATCGCGTTCGTCACCAGCACCGGCTCATGGTCGCGGTGGACGAGGACGGCCGAGGTGCCCCAGACCATGTTGAAGCCGGAGAGATAGCGGACATTGCCGCCGCGATCGGCGTCTTCCCAGACCAGCAGCGCCTCTTTTCCGGCCGCCCGGAGCTGTGCCTGCGCCGCGGCGATGCGGGACTGAAACTCCTCCGGCGCGAAATCGAGCTCGAGCCACGGCTGGCGGTCGGTCCACGCATAGGGAACCTTGGCGTTCATGTCGTTCTTTCTCTTGTCGTTATGGGTTCGAAACGGCGCGCGACAGGGCGTCGACGACGGCCGCGACGTCCGCTTCGGTGTTGAAGCCGTGGAGCGAGATCCGGATGCGGCCGTCGCCGGAGGCGACCAGGACCCCTTCCTCGGCGAGGCGGGCGGCGACCTCGACGGAGCGGGCCATGCCGATGGCGATGCTGGTGCCGCGCCGTTCGCTGGCCTCCGGCGTCCAGACGGCATGGCCGGCGGCGGCGAGGCGGGCGCGAAGCTCGCCAGACAGCGCCAAGGCGTGCCGCTCGATTGCGGCGGGGCCGCTTCGGGCCAGCAGGTCGAGCCCCGAGTTCAGCGCGTAGAGGGCGGGAAAATCGGCATTGCCCATCTCGAAGGCGCGGCCGCCCTCGAGCGGCCTGAAGGCGAGCCTGCCATCCGCCGTGTCGTAGTCGCGCACGGACGACCAGCTCGGCGTCGCATGGGCCGGCCGGCCGAGGCGGGTTTCGTTCCAGACGAGGATGCCGGTGCCATGCGCGCCGAGCAGGAACTTGTGGCCGCAGGAGACGAGGATGTCGCACTCCGCGACCGGGATCTCCAGCACGCCGAGCGAATGCGAGACGTCGAGCGCCAGCGCCACGCCCGCCGCATGCAGCCGGGTCGCGAGAGCCGGCACGTCGATGCGGAGGCCGTGCCGGAAGCTGACATGGCTGATCGCGGCGAGCCGGGTGCGCGCGTCGACGGCGCCGAGGATGGCCTGTTCGGGCGCTTCGCCCGGCTGGACCGGGACGACGCGGAGCTCGACGCCGAGGCGCTCGACCGACCGGCCGGCCAGCACGACGGAGGGGAATTCGTCGGCGAGCACGACGAGATTGTCGCCGTCGCGCCAGTCGAACGCGCCGATCGCGGCGGCGAGCGCCGCGCTCATCGAGCCGAGGAAGGCGATGTCGCGGCCGTCCTGCATGCCGAGATGGCGGCCGAGGGTCTCGCGGGCGGCGGCATGCGCTGCTTCGAGCGCGTTGCGGCCCGGCAGTCCGGCGGCCTTGGCCTCGGTATAGCGGCGATAGGCGTCGAGCGTCGCGCGCGGGATCGGCGCCTCGCCGCCGGAGAGCAGGTGATGGACGCCGTCGGGAAGCAGGAGCGATCCTCGATCGATCGGAGCAGGGGCCGAAGTCATTTCAGAGCCCTTTGTCGAGGATGCTCTTGAGGAAGGACTGCGTGCGCGGCATCCGCGGATTGCCGAACACGATGGAAGGCTTGTCGTCTTCGACCACCAGGCCGTTCTCCATGAAGATCGTCCGCGTCGCGACATCGCGGGCG
>JAFKJZ010000518.1 GCA_017305815.1 Hyphomicrobiales bacterium | reverse complement strand
CGACCTGGCTCAGCGCGCGGGTCTGGCCGTCTCGACTCTCTCCAAGATCGAGAACGATCAGATGTCGCCTACCTACGAGACGCTACTGGGGCTGGCGGAAGGGCTGGATGTCGACATCAGCGAACTGGTGACGGGAGGGCGCGGCCTCTCGGTCAGCGGTCGTCGTGCGGTGACCCGCAAGGGGCAGGGCGTCGTGCATTCCACGTTGCTCTACGACTATGAAATGCTTTGCAACGACATCGCCAATCGACAGTTCGTGCCGCTGCTCGCCGAGGTCAAGGCGCGTTCCCTGCATCAGTTCGAGGGACTCCTCAGTCACCCCGGCGAGGAGTTCATCTACGTCCTCAAGGGCAAGATCGAGCTCCATACCGAACACTATGCCGTCACCTTGCTGGACGTCGGCGACTGCGCCTATTTCGACAGCACGATGGGGCATGCTCTCGTCAATCCTACGGACGATCCCGCGCAGGTGCTTTGGATCTGCTCGCGCGTCGTGGCGCCGTTGGCTTGAGGTAGGCAGAGTCTCTGCTTTGGCCCGCGGTCGAAAGTCCTGTCTCGAATTCTGAGGGCACGACTTTCAACGGGGGTGGATGGGGCAGGGCCGCTACCGCCCGGGTAAGTCGTGCTGGTGTCCCCGGCGCGGCGCGGGCGTCGAGGGCATCCATGCTGGATCGGGCGCGTGGCAGTGCCAGAACGGATGGCAGGGCAACGTCGGCCGTTGCTGCCAGATGGATTTTCGTCTCGATACTTCACATGGCGATGCACATGGTGTTGGTGACCGATGGCGTGATAGCGCCGCTGGCGTGGTTCTGCTGGTCGCCAGGCTCCGGGGTGGCGCTCCGGCGGTATTCGCTTTTGCGGTCAAGCTGTTCATGCCAGTCTTGGCGCTGGTCGCTTTGGCCAATCGGTGGGTCGGCGTGACGCGCGCCGGCTATTCGGTGAAGCAGGAGCTGCCGATCCTTGTCATCGTCTTCAGGGTGCCGGCGGCGCCGGCTCGGTCGCCGGCCAGGAGGCGCACTAGCGACTGCCACCACGGAAGCGGTCGGTGCGGACGCGGAGCCGGTTGCGACCCAGGATAAAAAGAAGCGGCCGGGCATGGCCCGGCCGCTTTCCGTTTTCGCGGGCGCGGCTCAGAAGCCGATATTGAGCCCGAGCGTGCCCTTGTAGGCGTAGGAGCCGTCGAAGCTGGTCGAGGCGAGCGCCTCGCCATGCAGCGCGTATTTCTCGTTGCCCCAGTTATAGGTGCCGCCGAGGCCGAACTCGGCGCCGAACTTCTGCGGTTTCGCCACCAGGTCGACGCCGGAGACCGCGACGGTGGCGCCGTCCAGGAACTCGTAGGTCAGGCTGGTGATGCCGTAGAAATGCGTGCGCGCCGCGCGGCCCTGATCGTCCTGCCAGCTGGCGTCGCGGCCGAGCGCGGCGCCGATCCGGCCCTTCAGGCTCTCGCCCTTCGAGAGCGATACCTCGGCGCCAAACGGATCGACAAAATCGTCGAAATCGGCAGAGGCGTAGGAAAGCTGGGCCTGCGGCGTCACCGTCCAGCCCTCCTTCACCGCGAACTCGCGGCCGGCCTCGATCGACAGCGCGTAGCCGGTGCCGTTGTTGCCATCGACGAGCTTGCCGACCTCATCGGCGGAAAGGTCGGTGTCGAACCAGGCCACCTGTGCCTGGCTGTCGACATAGACGCCGTTCGCGCCATACCAGGTCAGCGTCGCGCCGATGCCATAACCTTCGGTGGTGTTCGAGCCGTTGCCGAGATCGGAGGAGACGCCGGCGCTGGCGCGGCTGTACTGCGCCGTGATCCCGGCGACGAGGGCACCGGAGGCGCTCTCCAGCACTTCGCCGTCGAAGCCAACCTGCAACTGGAACAGATCGCTGTCATAGGACGCTTCGGTCGTCGAGCTGTCCGCCTTGACGCGGGAGTGCACACCCTCGATCCGGGTCCAGAGCGCGGTGTCCGCCGTGTCGCCGGCCTTGTCCGGCCGGCGGTCGCCGACGCGCTGCTGCAGGGTCGGCAGCGAGATCAGGCCGAGCATGACGGCGGGATAGCTCTCATAGGTCGGCAGCGTCGGCGCCAGGCCGTCGGTGCGCAGATACCAGTCGCCATCGTCCTGGGTGCCGGTCACGTCGTTCTGGAACAGGTTGTAGCGATAGGCGCCGGCGATCGCCGGGCCGGCCAGCACGAAGGCGTCGGCGGCCGAGTCGCCATCGACCTGCACGATCCGGATGCCGTCGCCGGCGGTCAGCGCCCCCGCGCCGACGAGATTGACGACCCGCACCTGCGTCGCGCCGGTGCCGAGCACGCTGTCGCCGATGATGTAGAGCTCGTCCGTCGGCGAGTTGTCGGATCCCAGCACCGCCTCGATCTCGAGGACACCGCCATTGCTGGTGTAGTCGCCGGCGACCGTCAGCGTGCCGATCGAATTGCCAGGCGCGATCACGCCGCCCGCATAGTTGGCGGTATCGCCGACCATGCCGGTGCCCTGCAGGCGGCCGCCGCGCACGTCGACCGTGCCGCCGAGGGTGCTGTTCACCTCGAGGGTGCCGCCATAGACGGTGGTCAGGCCGTAGAACCCGGCCTGGCTGGCGTCGAAGATGGTGTGGCCGGCGATCTGGTTGATCGCGCCGTCGCCATTGATGGGCGTGTCGAAGACATAGTCCGTCTCCGTGTGGTTGAAGTTGATCTCGGCGCTCGCGGCAAGCGTCACGGCCGAGGCTTCGAGCGTGCCGGCGGCGGTCGCCGCCTGGCCGACCGCGCCGCCGATGTTGAGCGTGGCGTGGCTGTCCGCGAAGGCGCCGCCGACGGTGAGGGCCGAATTGCCGCCGTTCACCACGACGCGGCCATCATTGGCGATGGTGAGGCTCCCGGTGCGCCGCGTCGCGAGGGTGATGGCGTTGGCGCTCAGCGTCGACCCATCACCGGAGACGAGGACGTCGAAATCGGCGGCGACGGCGTTGGTGTTGGTGGCGATGCTCACCGTCGCGGCGCTGACGACGCCGCCATCGAGGATGGAGAGCGACCCAATCTGCATCGCGAGCGCTCCGCCGGTGTCCCACCGGGATCCCTCGCCGGAAACGACGGCCGTGACGCTGGCATTGGCATAGGCGTTGTTGGCGTTGAGGCCGCCGAAACTGGTGCTGCCCGTGATGTCGACCACGCCGCCGTCGAGAACGTTAATGTAGGTGGTGCCGTTGTAGGAGCCGAACGAGCCGGCCTCCAGCGTCGAGCCATCGTCGCGGACCGTCAGGTTGGCGATGCCGCCGCCGGCCGCGGTGTGCGCGTTGACGGCGCGGTCGGTGATGTATTCGCCGCCGTCCTCGATCGTCAGCGTCGCTTCGACCGATGCCGAGCCGCCCAGGACCGTCGCGTCGGTGCCGGCGGTGGCCACCCGCGTACCCGCGCCCGAGATCGTCAGGCTCGCAACCTCTCCGGCCTGCACGGCGATGCCGAGCTGAGCAAGGGAGCCGCCGCTCGACGTGCTCAGGGTGATGTCGCTGCCGCCGGTGATCACGACCGTGCCGGCCTCGACGCCGAGCCGGGTGACGTCGGTGCTGGTCACGCCGTCGAGCACGAGCTCGCCGGCTCCCTTCTTGCCGATCAAGCCGGTGTTGAGGACGCCGGTGCCGTCAATGTTGCCCGAGATCGTCAGGCTTGCGCCGCTGGCGACGTCGAAGACCCGGCCCGTCGTGTAGGAGAGCGTGTTCGCGCCGGTCTCGATGGTGATCGCCTTGCTCGAAATCGCGGGCAGGGCGCCGCTGAGCGAGAAGCTGCCGGTCAGCGTGATGGTCGAGCTTGCGTCGGGGCTCGCCTGCGCGTCGGTGATCCGGTCTCGTTGGCGGCGGTGTAGGTCGCGGCCTCGGCCGAATGCCCGAGGCCGACCGCCAATCCTGCGGCGAGCGCAAGCTGGGATGCGTTGGACCGAAGCCGCCGGCCCAGCGTGCCGCTCGATCGAACCGATCCTGCGTCCGGCATGGAGTTCAATGTCATCAATGTCAGCCCCATTGTCGCCCGAGGCGCGACCAGGGGCGCCGTCAACGCATGTGGAATTAGTTCAAAACGCGAACTAATGCGTTGCAACGACGACAGAATCCGGCCCCACGCCCATTCGGCCGACACCTTATGTCAGACTTATCGATCCCGTAAGCGGACAAAGCACATCCGATCACAACCCTTCCGTGCTGTTGCGGATGGGCAACGGTGGCGGCTTCGGCACGGCAACGGGGAATGGGGTTCGTGTCTACCGCGAGTTTCGAGCCGCTTCCGGGACACGCCCGGCCATCATGGCCTGGGCAATGGCGACCATGAGTGGATCTATGGCGCGATCCCGCAGATGCATGCCGCGCATGCCGCGACTTTCGTGAAATACCCGCCTCAACCAGGCTCGGTCCCAAGGCCGCCCCCCCGGGGCGGCCCTTTTGCTGGACGCTGCCGCACCGAGGCGGCTCGACAGGCTGCTCGCGATGGTCTGGCGCTGCGCCGAAAAGCCTTGTCCATCGCGCCCGCCCAGGCACGCGAGGTGCCCGCTAGCCCAGGGCTCCAGGACTAGCGGGCTGTGGCTGCCATCCAGCCGGGGTGGGCAAACGCAGCCACAACTCATAGGTAGCATTTGTGCAGAAATAGCAACCCATGATATTGGCTGCGCGCCGGGAATATCCCGGTCGCAGGCAGGCCAGATCCGCTTCAGCGTTTCGCGCAAACGCAGAGACGATCTAGCTCCTTGTCTTGCCGGGCTTTCTTCGCGCGAACCGGTATCCCCCTCGCTCGAGAACGCTCTAGCTGCGGATCGGAATCCAGATCTCGACCTCTCCGTTCCCCGTCGTCGCGTCGAAGCGCTGGTCGTAGAGCTCGAAGTCCGGCGAATCCGCGACCTCGTGGCCGGATTCTGGCAGGGAGCGGTTCCAGATCGTGTAGACCGTCTTGCGGATCCCGGCGATGTGGCCGCGATGGACGAACACCAGGTAGCGCTGGGCCGGGATGCGCAGGCTTACAAGCTCCGGGCCGATATCGGCATCGTCGGCGACCTCGACGCCGGAGATGTAGTCGAAGCCGCAGGCGTCCTCGAGGCTGCGGCAGACCCCATAGCTCGTCCATCCGATCTGCCCGGATATGTTGCCGAAATGCGGCGCGAAGCGCTGCCATTGCGCTGGAATGCCCTGGTTCGTCTCGAAGGTGTATCGGCCGGAAAGGCCGGCGATCCGCAGCGGGCGGCCTGCCTCGACACGCGGGGCGTCGAGGTCGACGAGAAGCGATTCATCCATCTGATACGGCTCCAGAAGTTCGAGGTTGTCGAGATGACGCTGCATGCGGACCTGCTCCGGCGTCAGGCCGAACAGGTCGCGGAAGGCCCGGGAGAAGGCTTCGTGGGAACCGTAGGAAGCGTCGAGCGCCACCGAAAGTATGTCGGGTGCGCCGCCCGACAGCGCCCGCGCCGCCTCGGTGAGGCGACGGCGGCGCAGATAGCCCATCACGGTGTGGCCCGTCGCCCTGCCGAAGCTGCGCGACAGGTCGAAGCGGGAAACGCCGCTCGCCTCGGCGATCTCACCAAGCGTGATCGCCTCCGCGAAATGGCTCTCCATGAACCAAAGGGCCTTGCCTACCGGATCCATCGTTCCTCCCTGACCTTCGTCCTCTATGGACGGTTCCGGATCCCTCCACTTGATCGCCGTTGCGGAGAACGCGGTCCTCGTTGCGGCGCGGGCCGTCGGGGGGCAGGATGACGGGAGCGGTCGCGACGGTCGAGGGGAGGGCGGGGGCGCGCTTTACCGGAACTGGACGATGGCGAGACCGACGAGGATGAAGCCGCCCGGCAGTGTGCCGAAGCGGCCGACATCGATGCCGCCGAAGCGGATCCGCGTCGCGCGGAGGCCGAGCGCCACGCCGAGCGAAATGGTCAGCAGGCTGCCGATCGGGGCCGAGAGGGCGATCGCGAGCGGCGGCATTTCCATCAGCCCGGCGCCGACGGCATTGGCAAGCGCATCGGCCGACAGCGCCACGCCGAGGATCAGCGCCTCGACGGGGCCGATCTTGCCGCCCTCGACGGCGATCACGCGCGAGAACCAGCGTGCGACCTCGGCATCGCCGGTGCTGGAGCAGGCCATCGGGCCGGGCGCAGCTCTATATCGGCGCCGGCGGGCGAAGACCCGGAGATCGACGGCCCCATCGAAGCCTTCCGTAAATTATGCCTGTCCAGGACGGTAGATGGTCGCCTTGCGCGACCATCTCTGTTTCTGGCATTGCCGACCGCCATCTCGGAGAGGGGGCGGGCCGCGCTCCGGTTCTTCTTGCCGGGTCCGGCGCTAGGCTGCCTTGCGGATCGCCGCCTGCTTCAGCGGCTCCTCGGTGATGACAAGATCATCGTCCAGGCTGCGGATCGGCGTGATCGAAAGCTTCTTCAGTTCGCCGTGATAGGCGCGCACGGCTTCCTCTGCGGTAAGGTCGCCATCGGCAACATGGCGCATCATCGCAATGATCGTCCGCTGCGATTCCGCCAGATTGATCTTGCGGCCGAACAGGGCCAGGCGCCCACCATGCCGTTCGGCCTGGGCGATCAGTTCGAAGGTGTCGCGCGTGGTGCCGGCGCCGCCGCCAAGCACGCCGACGACAAGGCTTGGATCGAAGGAGGCGAGTTCCTCGAGGGCTGCGGGGCCATTGAACGGGATCTTCAGGAATTGCGGCCGGTCCGGCTTCATCACGCCGCCGAGCACGCGCAGGATGCTGTCATTGACGAATTCGGCTGTCGCCTGGCGGTCGAGGCCAATATCGGTGTTCGGGTTGAAGACCTCCAGGAAGTACTTGAAGCCATTGCGTGCGGCGTCGGCCCGGAAATCGGCAAAGGCCTCGCCCGCGGCGCGGTCCATATCCACGTCGTTGACGAAGGTGACGGAGTAGAGGCCGAGATCGGTTCCGATGGCGGGCGCCCGCTCGACAAGGCGGCGCAGGTCGGCCGAGCGATGCGGCTGCGAGGGCGACTTGGTGTAGCGCTGATGGCGCACGCCGCCCCAGCAGTCGGTGGCGTCGTTGGCGCGGATCGCCGGTTTCACCCGGCTATCGCTGAAGGTTCCACGCTCCTGCAGCAACTCCAGATTGGAGGCGGACACCAGCATGATATCGACGATGTCCTGCTTCACCACCTTGGCAATCTGATCGAGGAACTCGGCGCGGGTGCGGTAGCGGGTCCAGGAACCATCGCGATTGCGGTTCGGCGCCGTGCAGGTGATGCCCGAGCCCATGTCGCCATCCTTGGCGTCGGCAATGATGAAATCCGATCGGCGGTACTGGCCGTTGCGGATCCTGGCTAGCTTTTCGTCGAGGCGGGTCAAGGGGCGGTTCCTTTCTGCAGCTCGAGGTTGGGCCGCTCGCGGACGATCCCTCGAACTTTTGTTGACGCCGGTCCGAACCATCGCCACCCGATGGAATGCTGTCGCCATGGTTGACCGTGATTGATCCTAACATGATCAAACTCTATCAATCCATACCAAAACATTCCGAAAATGAGCGTGAACGTTCCAGTCAGCTCATGCTGGCAGAGCCGTTCGCGTTGACCGGAACCACCGTCACCTTGACGCTGAAGGCGCGTAGCGCCGCCAGATGTTCCGGCGCGATGCCGTCATCGGTGATGACCTCGTCGATGTCCTGGATTTCGCAGAAAGTACTGAAGGCCGGCGCCTGGAACTTGGAACTATCGACGAGAAGAAGAGTCCGGCGCGCGGACTGGATCATCGCCCGCTTCAGCGAGGCGACCTCGATGGTCGCGTCCGTCAGCAGGCGACCGGTGACGGCATAGGCGCCGATCAGGCAGACGTCGACATGAATGGTCTTGAGGAATGCTTCGCCCGGTTCCCCCACCATGCTGCGCGTGGTGGGGCGTATCGTGCCGCCCGGCATGATCACGCGCCAGGACGGGCATTGCGAGCAGACGAGGGCGGACTCCAGGTTGTTGGTGACCGCCGTCAGCGGAATGTCGCGCAGGACGGCGGCGCGGGCCGCCTCCAGCACGGTGGAGCTGGAATCGAAAATGACGCTGTCGCGCGGATTGAGCCGTTGGGCGGCCACCTGGCCGATGGCAATCTTCTGGTTGTGCTGAAGCTGCGCGTCGAGCGAGGGTTCACGCTCGAAGGTCGAGCGGAGCGGCGGCACCAGCAGCACGCCGCCATGGGTGCGCTCCAGATAGCCTTCCTCGGTCAGCTGGTCGAGATCGCGGCGGATGGTGGATGGCGAGGCGTGAATCTCGTCGGCCAGTTCCTGGATCGTGGCAGAGCCGTTCTGGCGCACGCGTTCCAGTATCATCGCGCGCCGCTTCGCCGGAAGGATCTCGACGCGTCTGCTTGGAATATCCATGTGCATGGCCCTGTTTTCGGATGGTGGCCGTCGCGCGGGCGACAGCCACCAAACGGCCATGCGACCTGTCGCGACGGAGTCCTTCTACTACCAGATCGTGTAGCCGCAATCGACGACGACGATAGATCCGGTCATGGCGCTCGAGGCGTCGGTGTCCAGGAACAGGATGGCCGAGGCGATCTCGTCGGCCCGCGCAACGCGCTTCATCGGGGTGTTCTCCATCCAGATCGGGAACAGGGTCGGATCGGTGAAGCCGCCACGCGACATGACGGTGTCGACATAGGTCGGGGCGACTGAATTGACGCGAACCCCACGCTCTGCCCATTCGCCCGCCAGCGAGCGCGTCAGGTGATGCACGCCGGCCTTGGCCGCGTTGTAGTGCGCCTGGCGCTGCGGCTTGTTGGAGATCAGGCCCGACATGGAGCCAACCGTGACGATCGCGCCCCTGCCACGCTCCAGCATCGCCCGCCCGAATTCGCGGCACGACCAGTAGCAGCCGTTCAGGTCGATATCGACCACCTTCAACCAGACTTCGTCGCTCATGCTTTCCCCGCCCGTGTCGGGCCAGGCGATGCCGGCATTGGCGACCAGAATGTCGATCCCGCCATGCCTGGCGTTGGCCTCGGCGGCGACGCGCGCGACATCGGCGGAATTGCTGACGTCGAGCACCATCGTGTCGACCGTGAATCCTTTTGCGGAAAGCTCGCTGCGGCCGGATTCCAGGACGTCAGGATTGATGTCCGAGATGACGACGTTGGCGCCGGATTCGAGCAGCGCCTGTGCTGTGGCCAGACCGATGCCGCGTCCGCCGCCGGTGATGAAGGCCGTCTGTCCGTCCAGCTTGTACTTGTTGATATACATGGGGATCGCCTGTCTGATGGGTCGTTCAAATAGCGTTCGTCTTGTTTGGTTTACTTCACCGCCCCGAACGTCAGGCCGCGGACCAGCTGCTTCTGCGTCAGCCATCCAAACGCGATGATCGGTCCGATGGCGAGTAGTGACGCGGCCGACATCTTGGCCCAGAACAGCCCTTCGGGACTGGAGAAGGACGCGATGAAGGCCGGCAGGGGCGTTGCCCGCCAAGCGGTCAGGTTGATGCTCCAGAAGGCCTCGTTCCAGGTCAGGATGATGGCGAGGAGGGCGGTCGATGCGATGCCGGGCGCCGTCAGCGGCAGCAGCAGGTACAGGATCTGAAGCAGGGGGGAGGCGCCGTCGATGCGGGCGGCTTCCAGGATTTCCCGCGGCACTTCCCGCAGAAAGGTGAACAGCATCCATACGATGATCGGCAGGTTGATCAGCGTATAGATTGCGATCAGCCCGGTGACGGTGTCGAGCATGCCGGTCTTCTGGAACATGAGATACATCGGCACCAGCACGCCGACGGCCGGCATCATCTTGGTGGACAGCATCCAGACCAGTAGGTCACGCGTCTTGGGGCCGGGATGAAAGGCGAGCGCATAGGCGGCGGGCAGGCCGATCAGGATGCCGAGCGCGGTCGAGCCAACGGAAACCAGCACGCTGTTGGTGAAGAAGTGCAGGTAGTCGGCGCGCCGAAGCACGGCAATGAAATTCTCGAGCGTCGGTGTGAACCACAAGATCGGCGGCGAGGCTATCGCCTGCGTTTCGGTCTTGAACGCTGCCATTGTCATCCAGAGGATCGGAAAGAACATCAGCAGGGTTGCACCCCAACCGAGCGTGGTGATGAGCGCCTGACGTCGGAAGGATTGCTCCAGCATGATCAGCGCTCCAGATTGTGTGCGATCGAACGGATCAGGAAGAATGCGACGATGTTGGCCAGGATGATGGCGAACACGCCGCCGGCCGAGGCTCCGCCAACGTTCCAGTCCTGAAGGGCGATCTTGTAGATCAGGAAGGGCAGTGTCATCGATTGCGTGCCCGGGCCGCCGGAGGTCGTGACGAGGATTTCGGCGAAGATCGAGAGCAGGAAGATCGTTTCGATCATCGCGACGATCGTGATCGGGCGGTAGAGATGCGGCAGGATGATGTGGCGGAAAAGCTGGAAGCCGCGCGCGCCGTCGATGTTGGCGGCCTGCATCTGCTCGTGATCCAGCGACTGCAGTGCCGTCAGCAGGATCAGTGTGGCGAAGGGGATCCATTGCCAGGCGACGATGATGCCGATCGAGAACAGCGGATAATTGGTGAACCAATCGATCGCCGGTAGCCCGAGCAGCGACGCGATCCAGGCGAACAGGCCATTCACCGGGTGCATGAGCAGGTTCTTCCAGACGAGAGCGCTCACCGTCGGCATCACGAAGAACGGGGCGATCGCCAGCAGGCGGCAGAGATTGCGACCGGGAAAGCGCTGATCGAGAAGGAGCGCGAGCAACACGCCGCAGACGACCGAGACAATCAGAACGCCGCCGACGAGCAGGACCGTGTTGATGACGGCACCGAGAAGGGCGGGATCGCGAAGCAGATATTCGTAGTTTCGAAAGCCGACAAAGCCGCCGATGCCAGGATTGAGAAGATTGTATCGCTGGGTCGAAAACCACAGCGTCATGGCGAGCGGAACGATCATCCAGATCAGTAGCAGCACTACCGAGGGCGTCAGCAGAATGCGGGGATTCACCCCCGGCGCATTGGCTTCCGGCTTCTGTTTCGGCTTGGCGATGGAGAGCTTGCGGTCGAATTGCGTCGCCGTCGGGATCGGTGCCACGGTCATGGTCGGCCTCGATGGAATGGGACGGATTTGGAAGGGGCAGCGGCGGGGGGAGGGTCCCGCCG
>JAFKJZ010000517.1 GCA_017305815.1 Hyphomicrobiales bacterium | reverse complement strand
GGATCTTGGCCAGCGAGTGCTCGCGAACCTTGTAGTTGATCTTCTCGTTGCGAAGATCGACCTCGGCGCGCAGGCCGGCCTTGCGAAGCTTGGCGACGACCTCTTCCGCATAGGCATCCGAATCCGAGGTGATCGTCGTGACGACCACCTGCTGCGGAGCGAACCAGCGCGGGAAGTGTCCGGCGAAGTTCTCGATCAGGATGCCGAGGAAGCGTTCCATCGAGCCGCAGATGGCGCGGTGGATCATCACCGGCGTCTTCTTGTTGCTGTCGGAATCGACATAGAAGGCGCCGAAGCGTTCCGGCAGGTTGAAGTCGACCTGCGTCGTGCCGCACTGCCATTCACGGCCGATCGCATCGCGCAGGGTATATTCGAACTTCGGACCGTAGAACGCACCCTCGCCTTCGAGGATGCCGGTCTTGATCTTGCCGCCCGACTGCTCCTCGATCGTCTTCAGGACCCTGGTCATGACCTCTTCGGCATGATCCCAGTTCTCATCCGAGCCGACGCGCTTTTCCGGACGCGTCGACAGCTTCACGACGATCTCGTCAAAGCCGAAATCGGCATAGGTCGAGAGGATCAGTTCGTTGATCTTCAGGCACTCTTCCGCCATCTGCTCTTCGGTGCAGAAGATGTGGGCGTCGTCCTGCGTGAAGCCGCGCACGCGCATCAGCCCGTGCAAAGCGCCAGACGGCTCGTAGCGATGCACCGCGCCGAACTCGGCGAGGCGCAGCGGCAGGTCGCGATAGGACTTCAGGCCGTGCTTGAAGATCTGCACATGGCCGGGGCAGTTCATCGGCTTGATCGCGAAGACGCGCTCGTCCTCGGTGTCGTCGCCGGCCGACTGCGCCGCGAACATGTTCTCCTTGTACCAGCCCCAGTGGCCCGACGTTTCCCAGAGCGACTTGTCGAGCAGCTGCGGCGCGTTGACCTCCTGGTAACCAAGCGGACGCAGCCGCCGGCGCATGTAGGAGATCAGCTCCTGGAACATCGTCCAGCCCTTGGCGTGCCAGAAGACGACGCCCGGTCCCTCTTCCTGGAAATGGAACAGGTCCATCTCACGGCCGAGCTTGCGATGGTCGCGCTTCTCCGCCTCTTTCAGCATGTGGAGATAGGCGTCGAGCTGGACCTGGTCATGCCAGGCCGTGCCGTAGATGCGCGTCAGCATCGGATTGTTGCTGTCGCCACGCCAATAGGCGCCGGCCACCTTCATCAGCTTGAAGGCGGAACCGATCTGTCCCGTCGAGGCCATGTGCGGGCCGCGGCAGAGGTCGAACCAGTCGCCCTTGTTGTAGATCTTGAGATCCTGGCCTTCCGGGATCGCGTCGATCAGCTCGACCTTGTAGGCCTCGCCCTTGTCGGAGAACACCTGCTTGGCGTGGTCGCGCGACCAGACGTGCTTGGTGAAGGGAGCGTTGCGCGCGATGATCTCGCGCATCTTCTGCTCGATCTTCGGCAGGTCCTCGGTCGTGAAAGGCTCGTTGCGGGCGAAATCGTAGAAGAAGCCGTTCTCGATCACCGGGCCGATGGTGCATTGGGTGCCGGGGAAAAGCTCCTGCACCGCCTCGGCCATCACATGCGCCGCGTCATGGCGGATCAGCTCGAGCGCGCGCGGGTCGTCGCGCGTCACGATCTCGAGCTTCGCATCACGGGTGATCGGGTCGGAAAGGTCGGACAGCACGCCATCGAGGGTCATGGCGACCGACTTCTTGGCGAGCGACTTGGAAATGCCTTCGGCGATCGCCTTGCCGGTCACACCGGCGTCGAACTGGCGAACGGAACCATCGGGAAATGTCAGATTGATCATATCTGTCTCCTGCTCACTCCCGCAGACGAACGCGGGTAAGCGGTTGGGCTGAAAGAAAAGCGAGATCCGGACCCCGCCCCACCGGCCGACAATGCCGGTGCGAGACGGCTATACGATGGCAGCGCGCCATTCAAGCCGCAGTCCCCAAATGGGAACGAAACCGGCGGAAATCGAGCGCCCGGCCCGCTTTCCGCCGATGATGGCGCCCGTCAGCCGCCGGCCAGCCCGGCGAAATCCGCGATCATCGCGTCGCGGGCGATCATGCCGCCATAGGTCTTGGAGCGTTCATTGCCGAGATTGAAGCGGGCGAAGGCGATCCTGCGGCCGCCCTTCTCGCCCCAGCCAACGAACCAGCCGATCGGCCTGGCCCGGTCGGACGCGCCCTTCGCCGTGCGCAGGAAGCCGCTGCCGGTCTTGCCGTGTAATGTCCAGCCGCCCTCGGCCGGAAACTGCGCCAGGCTCGCCTCCGTCGCCGCATAGGCATGGTCGGACACGGCGAGCTTGCGGTCGAGGAAGCGGCGGATGAACGCCACCTGCTCGTCGGGCGAGATGGTGAGCGACGAATTCAGCCAGGACTGGGTGAGCCCGTCCTTCTTGCCCGGATTGCCCGAGACGTCCTCGTTGCCATAACCGAAGCGGGTGACATAGTCGCGGAACCGCGCCTCGCCCAGCTTGCGGGTCAGCTCCTGCGAATACCAGACGATCGAATCCTTGAGCCAGATCGTCGGATCGGTCGCCTTCTTCTGCTGTTCCATCGTGGTCTGGAATTCCGGCCGGTAGTCCCAGAGCGGATTGTGCGGATCGACCAGAACGCCGGAATCGAAGCCCATCACGGCGAGCGGCAGCTTGAAGGTCGAGCAGGGCGAGAAGCGCCGCTCGGCCGGGCCGTCGCGATGGACCGTTTTGCCGGTCGCGACATCGACCAGCACCCGGGATACGAATTTCTCTGATGCCAGCGCGGCCGTGGCAAAGCCGGGTCCGCCGAACAGGGCCGTGCCGGCCGTCAGCATAAGACCCTTGGAAAACTGCCGCCTGTCGATCATTCGAGCCATCTCCGTTGGTTGAGGGCTCCTTGGTAGGTCACTCGCCAACGCCGGACAAACGATGATATTTCTGGCAAGCCATAAGAAAATCTAAGGTGTCCGATGGTCCGCCCACATCTGCCGCTGAACGCGCTCAAGGCCTTCGAGGCTTCGGCCCGGCATCTGAGCTTCACCCGCGCCGCCATCGAGCTCGCCGTGACGCAAGCCGCCGTCAGCCACCAGGTCAAGTCGCTGGAAGAGCGGCTGGGCTCGACGCTGTTCCGCCGGCTGCCGCGCGGACTGGCGCTCACCGACGAGGGGCAGGCGCTGCTGCCGGCGCTGCGCGATTCCTTCGACCGCATCGCCGCCGTGCTCGAGCAGTTCGAGGGCGGCCATGTCCGCGAGGTGCTGAATATCGGCGTCGTCGGCACCTTCGCGGTCGGCTGGCTGATCGAGCGGCTGCCGGAATTCAAACTCGCCCATCCGTTCGTCGATCTTCGCCTCTCGACCAACAACAATCGCGTCGACATCGCGGCCGAGGGGCTCGACTTCGCCATCCGCTTCGGCGACGGCGCCTGGCACAGCACGGAGGCGGAACGCCTGTTCGCGGCGCCGCTTTCCGTGCTCTGCATCCCCGAGATCGCCGAGCGGCTTGCGGAACCGCAAGACCTCCATGGCGAGACGCTGCTCCGTTCCTATCGGGCGGATGAATGGCCAAGCTGGTTCGCGGCGGCCGATGTCGCGGCGCCGACGGTGAAGGGGCCGGTGTTCGATTCCTCGCGAACCATGGTCGAGGCGGCCCTGCTCGGCGCCGGCGTGGCGCTGGCGCCGCCGCTGATGTTCCGCCGCCAGCTCGGCGCCGGCACGATCCAGCAGCCGTTCCAGACCACCGTCACGAACGGGAGCTACTGGCTGACCTGGCTGAAATCCTCGACCCCGACGCCGGCCATGCGCTCGTTCCAGGCCTGGATCCTCGCCGCGTCCCTGCCCTTCGCGGATGCGGCCGCTGCCGGCTAGCAGGCCTATGCCTCCAGCCCGTCCGCGACCCCCTCGCCGGTCGAGGCATGGCCGACACGGCCATATTGCCGGGGCGAGCAGCCCATGACCCGCTTGAAGGCCGTGCTGAACGCGCTTTCGGATTCGTAGCCGAACGACAGGGCGATGCTGGAAACCGAATCCCGCGAGTTCGCCAGCCGGTCGCCGGCGAGCAGCATGCGCCAGCGCGTCAGATATTCCATCGGCGACTTGCCGACCGTCTCCTTGAAGCGCAACGCGAAGGACGAGCGCGACATGCCGGCCAGTTCCGCCAGAGCCTGCAGCGTCCAGCGCCGCGCCGGCTCGCCATGCATGGCATGGATCGCCGCCCCCATCTGCCGGTCGCCGAGCGCGAACAGCCAGCCGACGCCGCCGCCCGGCCCCTCGGCCATATGCAGCCGCAGCGCCTGCACGAGGATCATGTGGGCCAGGTGCTGGATCACCAGGAAGCCACCCGGCTGCGGCTCGCGCAGCTCCTGCATCATCCGCTCGACCGACCAGCGCAGGGTCTCCTGGTCCGCTTCGTGGCGCAGGTGAACGATCGGCGGCAGCACGCCGAGCAGCATGGCGGCATAGTTGCCGTCGAGCGCGAAGCGGCTGCTGACGAGGAGGCAATCGCCGCCGCCCTTGTGGGTGACGATGCCGCCCTTCGGCACGCTGGCAAACACCGTCGACGCATCGACGGATGGCAGCGCCAGGTCGCTGGCGAGACGAAACGGCCGGCCGCTCGGCAGCAGCATGCTGTCGCCCGCCTTGAGCAGCACCGGCTCGGCCGCGCCGTCGACGGCCAGCCAGCAACGGCCCGAGACGACCGCGCCGCACTTGATGCTCTGCTGCTGGTCGGGAAACTGGATCGACCAGTCCCCGCCGGCATCGAAGCCGGCCGACATGTAGTTGCGCGGCCTCATCAGGGACAGCACGTCGGAAAGGGGATCCATGGTCTCACCGGACGATTGCGAAGATAATGCGGACTTTCCAGCATAGATCGTATTGGGGCTATCGCCTAGCTTGCCGGCAACCGGTCGCCCGCGACCGCAACGAGCCATGAGAGAGGGACATCGTCATGCGCGTCTTCGTCACCGGAGCCTCGGGCTTCATCGGCTCCGCCGTCGTGCGGAACCTGCTCGATGCCGGGCATCAGGTGCTGGGCCTTGCCCGCTCCGACGCCTCGGCCAGCGCCCTCGCAGCCATCGGCGCCACGCCGCACCGGGGCGACCTGCAGGACCTGCCAAGCCTGCGGTCGGGGGCTGAACTCTCGGACGGCGTGATCCATACGGCGTTCATCCACGACTTCGCGAAGTTCAAGGAGAACTGCGAGATCGACCGGGCGGTCATCGAGACGCTCGGCGCGGTCGTCGCCGGCACGGAGCGCCCGCTGGTCATCACCTCCGGCACGGGCCTGCTCGCGAATGCCGGGCTCATCACCGAGGCCGATCGGACCACGCCGGGCGCCGGCCATCCCCGCGTCGCCTCGGAGGAAGCCGCGGCGGCAGCGGTGGCGAAGGGCGCGCGCGTCTCGGTGGTGCGCCTGCCGCCTTCCGTCCATGGCGTCGGCGACCACGGCTTCGTGCCGCTCCTGATCGGCCTCGCCCGCGAGAAGGGCCTTGCCGCCTATGTCGGCGACGGCGCCAACCGCTGGCCGGCCGTCCACCGCTTCGATGCCGCCGACCGCTTCCGGCTGGCGCTGGAAAAGGGCGAGGCCGATGCGCGCTATCACGGCTCGGCCGAGGACGGCGTGCCGTTCCGCGAGATCGCCGAAGTGATCGGCCGCCGGCTCGGCCTGCCGGTCGTCAGCCTGTCGCCGGAAGAGGCGGCCGGACATTTCGGCTGGTTCGCGCATTTCGCCGCGATGGACAATCCGTCCTCGAGCGACTGGACGCGGCAGACGCTCGGCTGGCGGCCGACCGCGCCCGGCCTGATCGCCGATCTCGACCAGCCGGCCTATTTCGGCAGCTAGACTTGTTGGATCGCGTTTTCTTCACGCGAACCGGTATCCACTTCGCTCGAAAACGCTCTAGACGTCCAACCGGGTCGCAGGATCGATGTGCTTGCCGGTCCACTGGCCATAGGCCCAGGGCCGGTACCACCGGCCCTTCGTCGGCAACTGCTCCGGCACCGGGTCATAGCCGGACGCGCCGAACGGGCCGCAGCGCTGGAAGCGGGCAAGCGTCATCCAGCCGCCGGCCCACAGCCCGTAGCGGCGGATGCATTCCTCGCCATAGCTGGAGCAGGTCGGCAGATAGCGGCAGTTCTGGCCGATGAAGGGCGACAGCGTCAGCTTGTAGACCCGGATCAGTCCGATGCCGATCCAGCCCGGCCAGCGCGACGGCGAAAAGCCGCCTGTCGCCCGCGTTGCCGCAGAGGGCACCCCGTGCGCGCAGCCGTCACGATGGGCAGTGGAAGTACAGATAGCGTCCGGCCTCCTGGCCCGCAGCCCGCGCGACCGTGTGGTCGCCGTTGATCTTCTTCGCCTCCGCCAGCGCGATCGTGGCCGCCGTGACGACCTGGGTCAGCTTGCCCCGGTCGGAACAGACCGGATGCAGGTTAGGCGTCGTCGCCCTGACCCGGTCGACGATGGCCTGAGCGTCGGAGGATAGCGCGAAAGCAGGCGCCAGCGCAGCCAACAGTCCGAGCGCGGCGCCTGCGAGACCCGGCACGACGCCATGGCGATCGATACGTGTCATGCGACTCCCTCCTCCAGGCGGGCGCACCGGCGCGTCAGGTCTCGGCGCGACGACACACCGCTTCGATGTTGTGTCCGTCCGGGTCAATCACATAGGCCGCATAATAGTCCTGGCCATAGCCCGGCCGCAGTCCGGGCCCGCCATTGTCGCGACCGCCCGCCTCCAGCGCGGCGGCGTGGAACGCGC